>JALYXJ010000249.1 GCA_030947165.1 Gemmatimonadota bacterium | reverse complement strand
GCGACGCCGTGGTGCTGCTCCAGGCCGACTTCACCGACCAGCCGGAGCATCTGCCCGAGCTGATCAAGCGGTTCGATGGCGGCGCAGATGTGGTGATCGCCGAGCGGCCGGTCGACGCGCCAGCGGTGCCGCAGCCGGTGCGCGCCTTGCGACGTCTGGCCCCATGGGTGGTTCGTCCGTTCGTCAGCGTGGCCGGGGTTCGCGATCCATTCGCGACCCTTCGGCTTTTTCGGGTGTCGGTGATTCGCGATCTCATCAAGGAGCGCGGCGACGCGCCCCTGCTTCAGGGCGATGGGTGGAGCGCCAACGTCGACCTGCTGCTCGGCACGGCGCCGCTGGCTCGCCGCGTGGAAACCGTGGAGCTGGCGCCGCGGTACGATGTCCGTGAGCGCGAATCCCGTGTCCGCCCCTGGAGCGATGCCATGACCCTGCTTCGTTTTGCCCGCGGTGCTCGTGGCCGCAGCGTTCGCCCGGTGCGCGCGTGACCCGCCCGATACGTCAGGTCGCGCGGACTGTCATCGCGCTCGCCGTGCTGCTCGCCACACCCATCGCCGCCCAGGAGCACAATGGCGGCACGGCGTTGTCCGTGCCCTTTGGCGTGGGCGAGCGCCTCGAGTACGACGTGCGATTCGGCCGGCTCCACGTCGGGTCCGGCTCGATGGAGGTCGCCGACGTGCAGGAGGTGCGCGGCCGCTCGACGTGGCACACCATCTTCCAGGTGCGCGGCGGCACGTTCTTCTATCGCGTGAACGACCAATACGAGAGCTGGATCGACCGCTACACCGGCAACTCGCTTCGCTTCAAGCAGGATCTGAATGAGGGCCGGCGCGACGTGGAGCGGAGCTTCGAGATCTTTCCCGAGCGCGCGCAGTTCGTCGAGAACGGCGAAGACTCCACCCAGATCAGCGTGCGGAACCCGCTCGACGACGGGTCGTTTCTCTATTTTCTGCGCAGCATCCCGCTCGCCGTCGGCGAGACGTACACCTTCGAGCGCTACTTCCGCCCCGACCGCAATCCGGTCACGATCAAGGTGCTGCGCAAGGAGCACATCGAGGTGCCCGCCGGACAGTTCGACGCCATCGTCGTGCAGCCGATCATCAACACCAAGGGCATATTCTCCGAGAATGGCCACGCCGAAGTCTGGCTTTCGGATGACGAGAATCGCATGATGCTGCAGATGAAGTCGGGTCTCTCCTTCGGCTCCCTCAACCTGTATCTCAAATCGTACCGTCTAGCTCAGCCGGGGGCGATCGCCCGGAAGCCGTAACGGCCGGCGAGGCGAATCTCGCCGCCGTCCGCACGATTCCGGTTGCCGTCCGTCCCAACAAGGTGAGCGCGAGCGACTTCGCGCATCCTCCCGGCGCGGACCGCTCCTTTGTCGGCTTCCTCCGCGCTCTTCCCGACGTCCTCGTCGCGCGTGATTTCCGCGCCATCGTGTCGGCCGTCGCCACGGCTGCCCGGCGCGAGCGCGGCGTCGTGGTGATGCTCGGCGGCCACATCGTGAAAACGGGACTGGCTCCCGTGCTGATCGAGCTGATGCGGCGGCGCGTGATCACGCACGTTGCCATGAACGGCTCCGCCGCGATTCACGACTACGAGGTAGCGCGTTTCGGCGCGACCTCGGAGGACGTCGCCGCCGGCCTCAAGGACGGCACCTTCGGCATGGCGGAGGAGACGGGCCGCGAGATGAACGAGGCGTTCATCGCGGGAATGCAGAACGGGCGGGGGATGGGTGAGGCCCTGGGCGGCGCGCTGGACTCGGCCTCCAGCCTCGCCAATGGTGAGCTCTCGATCCTGCTCGCCGCGCATCGCCTTCGCGTGCCGCTCACGGTACACGCGGCGATCGGCGCCGAGATCATCCACCAGCATCCGGCCGCGAGCGGCGCCGCCATCGGCGACACGAGCCACCGTGACTTCCGCCGCCTCGCCCACTCACTCACGCGTCTCGACGACGGCGGCGTGGTGCTCAATCTAGGGAGCGCGGTGATCATGCCGGAGGTGTTCCTCAAGGCGCTGACGATCGCGCGCAACCTCGGCGGAGGAAAGCCGCAGGGCTTCACGAGCGTCGACCTCGACATGCAGCGGCACTACCGGCCGCGGGTGAACGTGGTGCAGCGACCGACGTTGCAGAGCGGCAAGGGCTACGAGATCACGGGCCACCACGAGATCATGGTGCCGCTGCTAGCGTGGGCGATCATCGAGGCACTAGAGGCGCCGGGTTAGCGGGGCTGCCGCCCGCTACGCAAAGAGCCGACGCACCGCGTCGGCTCGAGCGCCCCGTAAGCGGCGGCGGCGAAGCCACCGCGCGCCCCTCCCTAATAGCTCCGTCCCGACCACTTCTCCCGCATCCGACGCGCCGTATCGGGACTGAAGATCCGGATCACCAGGTAGATCAGCGCGCCCACGATCGCCACCTTGAGCGCGAAAAAGAACAGGAAGCCGAGCAGTCCGAAGGCGAACCCGAACAGGCCGAAGAAGAGCTTGAGGATGAACAGCCCGGCGAGCGCGAACAGGCCGATCATGAAAATGGTCTGGAGCATGTAACGGTCTCCTTACGAGTCTGACGTCAGTACGCGCCGGCGCACTGGTGGGTTTCACCGGTGGCGGTGAGATTGCGCACATGAACCCATGTGCCGCAAGTCACACCCTTCCGCGATGAGCACCGCTCCCGACCTCGTCGTGCTCGGCGGCGGTATCGTCGGCCTCACATCGGCACTCGCCGCCGCGGACCGCGGCATGCGAGTGACCGTGATCGATCAGCTGCGACCGGGGGCCTCCTCCCGCGCCTCGGCCGGCATCCTCGCCCCCTCGGTGGACGGGCTCCCACGCTCGGTCTGGTCCGTCGCGGCGGAGGCCCGAGACTTCTACCCGGGCTTCCTCGACGCCCTGACGGAGACCACCGAGCTCACCGTTCCGCTCGACCGGTCGGGCGTGCTGGAGCTCGCGAGCTCCCCGGACGACCTGGAGAAGCTCGCCGCCCGCGCGCCGGCGGCGACTCGGCTCGACTCGGCGGCCCTCGCCGCCCTCGAACCCGCGTTTACCGGCCACGCCGGCGCGCTGATGCACCCGCTGGATGGCGGCGTCGACGTCGTCGCGCTCATGAGTGCGCTCGACGTGGCGATCGCCATCCAGCCGCGTATCGCGCGCATCACCGACGAGGTGGCGTCGCTCGACGCCCGCGGAAACCTCCCCGCCTTCCGATCCCGCGGTGGAACCCGCTACGCGGGCCGCCGGCTGCTCCTGGCGAGCGGCGCCTGGGCCGGCGCACTCCCTGGCCTGCCGAGAGCGATCCCCGTGCGGCCAGTGCGGGGCCAGCTGATCCGCCTCGAGGGGCCAGCCATCCGCCACACCACCTTTGGCGCGGGCGGTTACCTCGTTCGGCGCAACGGGGCCCTGCTGATCGGCGCCACGAGCGAGGAGGCGGGGTTCGAGTCCACCACGACGCCACGAGGGCTGAAGGAGCTGCGGGCCATCGCCACACGAGCGATCCCGGGGCTGGCCAAGGCGAATCTGGTCGAGCACTGGGCCGCCCTCCGACCGGTGTCGACCGACGGACTCCCGATCCTGGGTGCGGATCCGTCGCTGCCGGCGCTCTTCTACGCCTGTGGGTTCTCGCGGAACGGCATCCTGTTCGCGCCATGGGCCGCCGATCGCCTCGCCCAGGCCCTGGCGGGAGGCGCGGCCGCCGAAGCATTGGCCCCATTTCGGGTCGAACGATTTGAGGAAAATCCGATACCTCTCTAAACGGTTTGCGGTGGTTACTCGCCCTTACTTGCCCCTGTGACGCGCACTATTTTCCGCTCCGACATGGGCGAAGCTCTCTACCAGATCATGGGGCGACATCAGAGGCCGGCGCTTCCCGAGCGGAAGCCCTCTTGGCTGAAGGTAAAAGCCCCGGGCGGACCGAACTATCTCCGCCTCAGGCAGCTCATGCGCGACCTCGATCTTCACACGGTCTGCGAGGAAGCCCACTGCCCCAACGTCGGCGAGTGCTGGGAGCACGGCACCGCGACGTTCATGATCCTCGGCGACGTGTGCACGCGAAACTGCGCCTACTGCGCCGTCGCGCATGGCCGCCCTCCAAAGTTCGATCCTTCGGAGCCGGAGCGTGTCGCCGAGGCCGCCGCCACGATGCAGCTCCAGCATGTGGTGCTCACGTCGGTGGACCGCGACGACCTCCCCGACTTCGGCGCGTGGGCATTCGCCGAGACGATTCGCCGGATCAAGGCGCTGAGCCCGCAGACGTCGGTGGAAGTGCTCGTTCCCGATTTCCAGGGACGCGAAGATTCCATCCACACCGTGCTCGAGGCCGAGCCCGACATCTACAACCACAACACCGAGACGGTGCCGAGGCTGTACAAGAAGTGTCGACCCGGCGGCCGGTACGAGCGCGTGATCGGCATCTTCACCGCCTCGAAGCGGCTGGCGCCCCACGTTCCCACCAAGACCGGGATGATTCTCGGCATGGGTGAGACGACCGAGGAGATCGTGGCCGTGATGCGCGATCTTCGCGCAGTCGACGTCGACATCCTCACGCTGGGCCAGTACCTCCGTCCCTCCGACAGCCACATCGCCCTGGATCGCTACGTGACCCCCGAGGATTTCCGCCGACTCTACGAGATCGGCATGGAGCTCGGCTTCCGGCACGTGGAGAGCGGGCCGCTCGTTCGTTCCAGCTACCATGCGTGGGAGCAGGTGCAGGCCGCTGGAGTCTAGCGCGCCGGCATCCCGCGACCGCGGTCATCTCAGCTTTCAGACAGGACACCCACTCCCATGCCATCTGCAATGGCCGCCAAGAAAAAGTCCGAGCCGCAGACAAAGTCATCGGACCCCGCACTGAACAAGGAGCTGCTGCATTCGATGCTCCTGCAGCGGCGCTTCGAGGAGCGCTGCGCCGAGGCGTACGCGCTCGGGAAGATCGGCGGCTTCTGTCACCTGTACATCGGCCAGGAAGCCGTGAGCGCCGGCTCGTTGTCCCTGCTGCGCCCCGACGACTACGTCATCACGACGTATCGCGATCATGGGCAGGCACTCGCGCGGGGAATGACGCCGCGCGCCGTGATGGCCGAGCTGTTCGGCCGTCAGGACGGATGCGCGCGCGGGAAGGGCGGCTCGATGCACATGTTCGACCGCAACCTGAACTTCCTTGGCGGTCACGGCATCGTGGGTGGTCACGTTCCGCTCGCCGCCGGCGTCGGCTTCGCGATCAAGTACCGCGGCGGCGATCAGTGCATCATCTGCTTCATGGGCGAATCGGTGGTGAACACCGGCGCGTTCCACGAGGCGCTGAACATGGCAGGGCTGTGGAAGCTGCCCTGCGTGTTCATCATCGAAAACAACCGTTACGGCATGGGCACCTCGCTCGAACGCGCGTCGGCGATCCACGACATCTACGAGCGCGGCGCGGCGTACAACATGCCCCGCGCCCAGTGCGACGGGCAGGACGTCTTCGCCGTGCGCGAGGCCGTCGGCGAGGCGGTGGCGCGCGCGCGCAAGGAGCAGCTCCCCACCCTGCTCGAGGTGCGCACCTACCGCTTCATGGGCCACTCGATGTCCGACGCGGTGAGCGGCACCTACCGCACCAAGGCCGAGCTCGAGGAATACATGAAGCGCGATCCGATCACGCTGCTGCGGACGCACATGCAGGAGAACGGCGAGCTGACCGACGAGCAGCTGCAGAAGATGGACGAAGAGATCAAGGCTGTCGTGCAGGACGCATGGGACTTCGCCGACGCGAGCCCGGAGCTGCCGCTCGAGGCGCTGTACGAGGACGTGTACGTGGATTCGCATACTTGATGGCAAACGGTCAGGCGGTCAGGCGGTGAAGCGGTATGGCGGAAACTGCCAACTGCACTGACCGCCCGACCGCCTGACTGCCCGACCGCCTCACACCAAAATCATCCCAGCATGCCCGTCATCACCTACCGCGACGCGCTCGGCCAGGCAATCCGCGAAGAGATGCAGCGAGACGACCGCGTCTTTCTCATGGGCGAGGAAGTCGCCGTCTACCAGGGCGCCTACAAGGTGTCGAAGGGGCTGCTCCAGGAGTTCGGCGAGATGCGCGTCGTCGACACGCCGATCACCGAGCTGGGATTCGCTGGCGTGGGAGTGGGCGCGGCGATGGTGGGGCTTCGTCCGATCATCGAGTTCATGACCTGGAATTTCGGGGTGCTGGCGCTCGATCAGGTGCTCAATTCCGCGGCCAAGCTCCTGTATATGTCGGGCGGTCAGTTCAAC
>JALYXJ010000189.1 GCA_030947165.1 Gemmatimonadota bacterium | reverse complement strand
GGTTATCCACTGTCCATGGAATCGTCGAGCAATCGGGAGGGGCGGTCACCGTGGAGAGTCGGCTCGGCATCGGCAGCGAGTTCCGTATCCTGCTGCCATCGTTCGTATCCGATCGGGCGTCATCCGCCGAGCTGCCCGCGCCGGCGCGTAAGCCAGCGTTTCGCCGCCCGACACACGAGCCGACGCGCGTGCTGCTCGTCGAAGACGACTCCGCCGTGCGCGCCGGCCTGCGACGGATGCTCGACGCTGCGGGCTACGACGTGCTGGAGGCGGTCGACGGCGCCGCGGCGCTCGACGCCATTCAACGCACCGCCCGGAGTGTGAACGTCGTCCTGTCCGACGTCGCGATGCCCGCGCTGGATGGCCGCGCGCTCGCGCGCGAGCTCCGAGCCCGCTGGCCCACGCTCCCACTCATACTGATGTCCGGCTTCACCGACCGCGCCGCGCTCGACGAGGACGTCCCCGGACTCGTGGTGCTTCAGAAGCCGCTGGCTGCGGACGCGCTCGTGAGCGCGATCGAAACGGCGGTCAGTCCGCCGCGACCGGTGGCGTGACCGCGGCCTCGTCGCGTTCCCCCGTGCGAATGCGATACACGCTCTCCACGGGCAGCACGAAGACCTTGCCATCGCCGACCTCGCCCGTGCGCGCACTCTCCAGAATGGCGCGCACGGTGACCTCGACGAACGGCTCCGACACGCCGATCTCGAGACGCACCTTCTCGTGGAGCTCCACCTTGACGGTGGTGCCGCGGTAGGTCTCCACCTGCTCGGTCTCGCCCCCATGACCGAGCACGCGGCTCACCGTGAGGCCGCGCACTTCGGCGCGATACAACCGCTCGAGCACCTCGTTCAGGCAGTCGGGACGTATGATCGCGACGATGAGCTTCATGCGGTGCCCACCTTGGCGGTGAGTGGCTGCGCGATGTGCTGCGGCGCCGAGGCGTCGCGGAACACCAGCACCGCGCCCTCGCCCTCCGCGTACGCCTCTTCGCCGTGCTGGGTGATGTCCATGCCCACGCCCTCGGCGCGCGTCGTCGCCCGGAGCGGGAACAGCAGCCCGACGGCCTTGAGCACGACGAACGTGCCCACGGCGCTGTAGACGATCGTGGCGAGCACGCCGACCGCCTGCAGGGCGAGCTGCCCGGGATGCCCGAACAGCAGGCCGTTGGTGCCCCCCCACCGCGCATCGGCGAAGACGCCAGTGAGCAGCGCACCGCTCACGCCGCCGACTCCATGTCCGGCGAGCACGTCGAGAGAATCGTCGAGCCGCGTACGGGAGCGCCACAGGATCCCGAAGTAGCTCGGCATGGCCCCCAGCGCGCCGATGGCCAGCGCCGAGAGCGGAGAGACGAAGCCGGCGGCCGGTGTGATGACGACGAGGCCGACCACGAGCGCCGTGGCCGCGCCGACAGCGGTCGCACGTTGCGTCCGCAGCGAGTCGAGCGCCATCCAGACGGCGAGCGCCGCCATCGGCGCGAGCATCGTGTTCGTGAACGCAAGCGCCGCGGCGCCGTTTGCCGCCAATGCGCTCCCCGCGTTGAAGCCGAACCACCCGAAGTAGAGCAGGATCGACCCGAGCAGGACGAACGGCACGTTGTGCGGAAGCACGGCCTGCCGCCCGAAGTCCTTTCGCTGCCCCACGAGCACCGCCGCCACGGTCGCCGCCACCCCGGCGTTGATGTGCACTACCGTCCCACCGGCGAAGTCCAGCACACCGAGTTGTCCGAGCCACCCGCCGCCCCAGACCCAGTGCGCCAGCGGCGCGTAGATCACGAGCGACCACACGCCGATGAAGGCCAGATACGCGCCGAACCGCATGCGCTCCACGACGGCGCCGGCGATCAGCACGGCCGTGACCACGGCGAACGTTCCCTGATACGACATGAACAGCAGGTGCGGGATGGTCCCGCGCGCCTCGAGACCAACGTCGTTCAGGAAGAGATTCCCGAGCCCACCGATCCATCGGTTCGTGCCGTTGAACGACAGCGTGTACCCGACGAGCGCCCAGGTCACGCCCACGACGGCGAGCGACCCCAGACACATCATCATCGTGTTCAGCGCGTTCTTGGCGCGAACCAGTCCGCCATAGAAGAATCCGCAGGCCGGCGTCATCAGGAGCACGAGCGCGGTGCTCATGAGCATCCACGCGGTGTCGGCCGACACGATCGCAGGCGGCGCGGCGGCCGGCACCTGTGCGCCGGCGAGCATCACCAGGAACGGAAAGCTGTGCGGCACGAGCGGTCCTCCGGGGAAGGGAGCGGGGCCACCCCAACGTGGCGCGGGATGTGGTACGGGGTCAAGACGGGGGCGGGCAACCTCCGCCGCGGCGAGGCCGGCCAGCGCCGCGCACGCTCACGCGCGCGCCGCCGGCGTGAGGCGTCGTCCATCGCGGATGGTGAGCCAGTCGGTGCGCACCCGATCCCACTCCTGAATGAGCACGCCGTGCTGCTCGAACAGGCCGCGAATCCGGATGCGGTCGTAGCCGAGGATGTCTTCCAGAACCGGGATCAGCACGCTCAGGGCGTCGTCGCTCATCACCGTGCGCTTTGCGATGCTGGCGATGTGGCGCGCTTCCGACGCGGCGATGGTCAGCCCCTCGCAGCGGTTCACATGCAGCATCACGTGAATGTCGGAGCTGCCATCGCCCACATACACGATTCGCTCTCCCGGCATGCCGAGGGTGAGGCGCAGCTCGTCCAGCACCGCCACCTTCCCGAAGCCCGCCGGCACGCGCAGGATCGAGGCGATCTCACCGGTGTGCTCGTCGTAGACGAAGCGCGTGCCGATGATCCGTTCCGGCGGCACCAGTCCAGCGAGCGCTGCATGCACCACGTCCTCCGGCGCCGCCGACACGACGTAGAAGTCGAACCGGTGTCCCTCGATCCCACGCTCGAGAAACGCGCTCAGGAGGGCGATGTTGCGCTTGAGGCGAATGCGCTTGCCGACCTCCACCAGGTCGGCCTGCCGCACGCGACGATACTCGGGGTCGTGCAACAACAGGTACGACAGCTCCGCGCCCGACTGAACCAGATTGAGATGCGACAGTCCTGCAACCTTCTCGGCGAACGTCGAGATCCCCAGCATGTCGCTGAGCACATGACCGGAGTCATTGAAGCTCAGCGTCTGGTCGAAATCGCTCACCAGTAAAT
>JALYXJ010000181.1 GCA_030947165.1 Gemmatimonadota bacterium | reverse complement strand
GCGCAGAGCAGCGCGACGCCGAGTAGCCAGGGCACGAGCGGCGCGGGGCGTTGGGTGTCGCCGGCGACGGCTGCGCCGCGAGCCGCGAGACCCTGGCCTCGTAGTCGCGCCAGCGCGGTGTCGGCGGCGAGGGCGCTCGAGGTCGCGGTCCGACAGGGCGACATCAGTCCCCGCACGAGCCGCTGAAAGCCCGGGCGCAGTGGGAGATCGCCGGCAATCGGAACGGCCACAGCAACATGCCGTACACATCCTTCCCCGATCGTCTGCTGCTTCGCCGCCGGCGAGCCGTCGGCCCACCGCGCTATGACCTGCCCACCTTCGAGCGCGCGTCCCCTCCCCAGCGCGGCCACCACGACGTCGTCTCCCATCGCGATCGCGTTGGCCGAGGGTCGAGCGGCTCCGGTCGTGTCCCAGTGCACGACCGTGCCGCCGGCCCGCGCGAACGCACTGTCGCGCGCATCGAGTGAGACGCGGCGCAGCCGAACGGCCCTTGCGGTGCCGGCCACGCGCACAGGGCTCAACGCGGGGGCCAGCCCGTCGTCCATGGGCAGCGGGCGCTCGAGCGACCACCCGCCCGCCGAATCGGCGCTGGCAGCGATCCGTGCAACGGTGATCGCGCCGGGCCACTGCGCGCGCACCGAATCGAACGCCACGTCGAGCTCGGCGGCTGTCACCGGCGATACGAGCACGAGCTCCACAGAGTCCGCTTCGGCCGCGACCGGCGCGGCAGCTCGACGCGCCGCAATGAGCGCCGCCGAGAGCGAGCCCGGTGCGGACGGCGGCGGCGTGCGCGCCAGCGAGTCGAGCGCCGCGGCCGCATCGGGCACGAGCGTGGCCGCCGTATCGAACAGGATCAGTCGCGACGGCCCACCGTCGGCGAGGAACGTCCGGGCGCGCGCCACGGCGTCAGCGCCCGACGCAACCGCGGCCGAGCGATCGAGCAGCACGATGCGCGCTCGCGTTCCTCGGCGCGCCGTGAGCACCGGCCGCGCGAACGCCGCAGCGGCGCTGAGCAGCAGCAGCACCCGGAGCGCCAGCAGCAGCAGGTCGCGGGGCCGAGTGGCGATGCGACGTACGAGGGTGCGACGGTCGGGAATGAAGCGCGCGGTCGGCAGCAGATACGCCGCCGGTCGCTGCTGCGCGACGAGATGCAGCAAGACGGCGCCCACCGCCGTCAGCCCGCCGACCGCGAGTGCCCACGGTGCGAGAAAGCTCATCCGCCGCGTCCTCCCGCCTCGAGCGCGATGCGTCGCACCAGATGCGCCGCCGGCTCCGAGGTGTTCGCACGCACGTACCACACGCCGGCCGCGCGGAAGGCGTCGGCCGTCTCCTCGAGCCACGACGCGAGCGCCCGATCGTACACCGCCCGGGTATCGCGGTCGAGGGTGCGTCGCATCGCCGGCTGCTCCGGATCCACCGCGAGCAGCCCGTCGCTGGGAGGATCGAGCTCTTCGGGTGCGACGATGTGTACGATCGTCACCTCGCCGCCAGCCGTGACGCGGAGCTTGACGGCTGTGAGAAGAGCGTCGGCGTCGCCAAGCAGGTCCGTCACGACCGCGAGTCGCGGCGCGCGAGCGGCTGACACCAGCGGCGCCAGCGGTGTCTGTCCTTGCGGAATCGTCGCATCGAGCGCGCGGATCATCTCGACGATCACGCTGCGGCGCGCGCGGGGCGCGAGCGTGAACGCCGTGGCGCTCGCGATCGCGAGCCCGACCGGATCGCCCTCGGCGTGCGCGACGGCTGCGAGCGCGACGGCGATCTCGCGCGCGCGCACCCACTTGGTCAATTCCGGCGCAGGGAATGCCATCGATGCGGAGGCGTCCACCAGAATGGCGGTGCGCAGCGTCGCGCGATCGGTGGTGAGCCGCACGTAGGCACGGTCGCTGCGCGCAAGAAGCCGCCAATCGACGCGGCGCGGATCGTCGCCCTGCCGATACGGGCGGAACTCGCTGAACTCGGACGAATTGCCGCGCAGCTTGGATGGGTGCGCGCCGAGCGTGGCACCCGCGACCCGGCGTACGGCCGGCCACCGCACGCCGCGCACGGCGTCGAGCAACGCACCGTAGGGGCCGGCCGTCATCGACTGCCGGGCATCGCTGCACCGGTCGCAAGGTCAAGAGCGTGGTATTGCTCCAACATCAAGCGGATCTCTCCTCGCGCATCCGGCGCTCCAAATGGCCCTCCAGGCTGCCTGCGGTGGGGAGGCATCGCTCCTTTACTCACCGAACTCCACGTCAGAGCCGAGATTCGCATTTGTTGATGCAGGGCCGGGGATGGGAGGCTGTTGACGCGCATCAATGTCTGGCAAGCGACCACAAAGAAGGATGTCGGCCCTCAGACGATGCGTGCGAGTAAAGGATGGATGCTAGCGTGGTCGCATCAGCCTGGAGGGCCACTTGGAATCCGACAGCCGGTACGACCGATCCGCTGGATGTTGGAGCAGTTCAGTCAGTTGACCGCAACGCGGTCCACAACGCACTCAACTACGCACTCCGACGCACCTAGATCGCCAGTCCACTCCTCGGCGGCGCCACGCGCTCCAGCACATCGGCGATCACCTGCTCCGGCGTGACACCTTCCGCCTCGGCCGCGAAGCTCGCGAGCACGCGATGGCGCAGCACGGGCAGGGCTACTCGGCGGATGTCCTCCGGCGCGACGGTCGCTCGACCCGCGAGAAAGGCGTGCGCCTTGGCGCCGAGGACAAGGGCTTGGCCGGCTCGTGGGCCGGCGCCCCATCGCACGGCGCGCTTCACCAGCGCCGGCGCGCTCGAGTCGTCCGGGCGCGTCGCGCGCGTCAGCGACGCGGCATAGCGCAAAGCCGGCTCGCTGGCCGCCACGTCGCGCACGGCGCGCTGAAGGGCGACCGCTTCCTCGGCGCCGAGAATGGGACGCAACGCAGCTTGTTCCACTCCCGTGGTAGCTCGAAGGATCGCCACCTCGTCGTCGGCCGACGGATAGCCGACGCGGACGTCGAACAGGAAGCGGTCGAGCTGCGCTTCGGGGAGCGGGTACGTCCCTTCCTGCTCGATCGGATTCTGCGTGGCGAGCACGAAGAACGGCTCGGGCAACCTGAGCGATTCGCCAGCCGCGGTGACGCGATGCTCCTGCATCGCCTCGAGCAGCGCGGCCTGGGTGCGCGGTGGCGCGCGGTTGATCTCGTCGGCGAGGACGATGTTGGCGAAGATCGGGCCGCGCACGAACCGGAAGCTGCGCGCGCCCGTCGCGGAGTCCTCTTCGAGAATCTCGCTGCCCGTGATGTCGCTCGGTACGAGGTCCGGTGTGAACTGGATCCGGCGGAAGTCGAGTGCGAGCGCCTCGGCGATGGAGCGGATCATCAGCGTCTTCGCGAGCCCGGGCACGCCGACGAGGAGCGCGTGGCCGCCGGCCGCGAGCGCCATGAGAATCTCGTCGAGCGCCGTCTCCTGCCCGACGATCCGGCGCTGCACCTCCGCACGCAGACGCAGGAGCGCGTCGCGCAGAGCCGCGGCGTCCGTGCGGACGGCGTGCCCGTGCGAGGCGGCGGAGGCGGCAGTCGTGCTCAGCGGACGGGGCGCCGGCGGCGGTAGGTGAGGAGGAAGATCGATCCGTCCACGGCGCCGACCTGAGTGAGCGACTCGTTCTCGTCGAGCACCTCGAAGCCGCGCAGCTTCATCACGAACGCGTCGGCTGCTTCGCCGGGGAACAGGGCGTCGAGCGCCGCAGCCTTCAGCGTTGCCACCGCCGAGCTCGGGGTGACCGACGCACGCACCGTGTCCCACAACTCCGGCATCTCGACGCGCACAGTGATGGCGTGCGAGCCGGCGGCCGCGAGCTGGAGCACGTCGCCGCGCGCTCGGAGCTGTGACACGAAGGGCGCCGTCATGGCTGCTCCGAGTTGGAGTTGTCCGGCGCCTGAAGCGCGGCCGGTCCCGCGGGCAGCAGGTCCTCCACCAGCTCGAACGGGGGCAGCGTGCTGAAGAAACGCGCGACCTGCATGTCGAACAGGTAGGTGGATCCACCCACGAGCGTCGCGCCGTCCTGGTCGAGCGCCGAGATCACGAGCTCTTCCCCTCCCTGACCACGGAAGGTGACGAAGTTCGGTCCTTCCTTCTCGAGAAAGGTTGCGTAGATGCTGTTGCGCGACGAGAAGAACTGCTTGGCGCGCGTCAGCACGTCGGCGGGGGACAGCGTGCAGTGGTATTCCTGGAGCGTGCGCTGGGACTGGTTCATGGGACGCGAGGCAGAGACGCGTGAGCGGGAATTTGAGGACGGCGGCGTCCGGAGATTGGACACCGGCGGGCCGGTCTGCGATGCATGAAGCTTAACCGGGCGCCGCGGCCGGCAGGGAGGGCTGCTACTCTCGCTCCGCGTCCCGATACTCGAGCGGCAAGTCCACACGGAAGGTGGAGCCCTCGCCGGGCGACGACTCCAGCTCGATCTCCCCGCCGAGCAGCCGCGCGAGCCGCCGCGCCAGCGAGAGGCCGAGCCCGGAGCCGCCGAAGCGCCGCGTGGTCGATCCGTCCACCTGACGGAACTCGTCGAACACGAGCTGCTGCATCTCGTCCGGGATGCCGATCCCCGTATCCTGTACGCGATAGACCGCGCGGCCGTTGCGGACCTCGACGGACACCCGGATCTCGCCGCTCCGGGTGAACTTGTACGCGTTGCTCAGGAGCGCGACGAGCAGCTTGGCGATCTTGCGGCGGTCGCTCACCATCACCGTGCCCTGCTCCGGCTCGCTGATTCGCAGCGCCACCGCCTCGGCACGCCCGCGCGTGTTGGCGACGGCGTCGTGCAGGGGATCGCGCACGTCGAAGGTGGTGGCAACCACCTCGAGCCCGCCGCGCTTGAGCGTCGTGAGCTCGAGCAGGTCGCCGATCAGCTCGAGCAGGTGCTCGCTCGATGTCTTCACCTGGGCGATCGTCTTCCGCTGCTCCGGTGTCACCGGACCGGCCAGCCCCTCGTCCATGAGGGCCAGGTAGCCCATCACGGCCGTGAGCGGCGTCCGCAGCTCGTGGGAGATGTTGGCGAGGAACTCGTCCTTCACGCGGCGGGCGTCGAGCAGGGCGACGTACTGGCGCTCGAGCTCCGCGTTGGTCTCCAGCAGCGCGGCGTTCGCGCGGCGGAGATCCTCGATCAGGCGAGCCTTCTGCGCGGTCGCCGCCATCTGATCAGCGACCATTCGGAGCAGGGAGCGCGTTTCCGCGCTGATCGCGCCGGCGTTCGCGAAGTAGAACGCGACCGCGCCGAGCACCCCCTCGCCCGTCTGCAGCGGGAGGGCGACGATGGCGCGGAATCCCAGCTCGTTCGCGACCTCGGCCCAGTCCTCGAGCGAGCCGTCGGCGAGCACGTCGGGCACCTCGATCACCCGCCGCTCGGCGGCTGCCTCGCCGCTCGGCCCGAAGCCGAGCCGCACGCGCATCTCGCCGAGGAAGGGGGTGAACTTCGACGGCCAGTTGTGCACTGCGGCCAGCCGCATCAGCTCACTCGCGCCGTCCACGAGGTAGACGCAGGCGAAGCTCGCGCCCACGAGCGGGCTCACGCGATCGAGGGCAAACTGAAAGACCTCCTCCGGCCGGTCGGCCGTGAGGAAGGCATGCACGATCTCGCGGACGGCGATGAGCTCGCGCACCCCGGACTCCGTGCTCGCCGGAGTGGTGCGCAAACGCTCGCTCGGAACCGGCGTAGCCCTGGTCACATTGGCAATATGGGGGACAGGGCGTCAACCGGCCAGATGTTTACGGCCGCTGACAGCTCAGAGGCGTCGGGAGCTTGCACGGCAGAGCTGTCCGCTGACTGCTCGAGCCGACAGCTCTGCCGTTCAACTGTCGATTATCTCGCCCCGCCCTTCGCCGGCGGCGAGTTGTTCGTCCGAACCTCCACCCGGTGCAACAGCACGTGGGGCGGCGTGTTCACCACGCTGGCCACCGTGTCGGCCACGTCCTCGGGGCTCAGCTTCCAGGCGTCCTTCGCGCTCGGCGCGTTGCCGTTGAACTCCGTGGCCACGGCGCCCGGCATGACGACGGAGATCTTCACCCCCTGATCGCGCACCTCGAGCATCAGCGACTCGGCCCACGCGGTAACGAACGCCTTGGTGCCGGCGTAGCATGCTCCTCCGACGAACGCGCTGCGCGACGCGATCGAGCCGACGGTGCAGATGTGGCCTCGGCGGCGGGCGAGCATGCCCGGCAGCACAGCGCGCGTCACGTGATAGAGCGCGTTGACGTTCACGTCCACCATGCGGTGCCAGTCCTCGGGCGCGAGCTCGGTGAATGGCTTCATCGCGCCGACCCCCGCGTTGTTCACGAGCACGTCAGCGTCCACCCCGCCAAGCATCCGCGCAACCGCCGATGGATCAGCCACGTCGAGGATGATCGCGCGACAGCGGGCGTGGGTGTGGTCGAGCTCATCGCAGAGGGCGTCGAGCTCGTCCTTCTTCCGCGCCACCGCGACGATCTCGTAGCCGTCGCGGGCGAGGCGCAGGGCGATCGCGCGACCGATCCCGCGCGAGGCGCCCGTGATCAGGGCGATGCGCGTCTCGGCGCCCGCCGCGCTCGTCACCGCGCGACGCGCGACACGGCGCCGTAGATCATCCGCGTGCCGAAGTCGAGGCTGGTCACTGCTACGCGCTCGTCATTGCCGTGCATGCGATCCTCGTCGTCCTGATTCATCGGGAAGGGGAGCAATCCGAATGCCTGCATCCCCCAACTCCGCAGCCGCGCGCTGTCGGTGGCACCTGTGCTCAGGTAAGGCACCACCGTCATCGATGGATCGAGCGCGGCCACGCTCTCGCGGATCGCGGTGAACATCGGCGAATGAAAGTCCGAGGCCGGCGAGTCCTCGCCGCGGTCGGTGACGGCGATGTCGACGAGGGAATCGTTGACGACGTTCTTCAACCGGCGCACGACGCCGTCAATCGACTGGCCCGGCAGCGTGCGCACGTTGAGCTTCGCCGTCGCATCGGTGGGAATCACATTGGTGCGGATGCCGCCCTGGATGATCGTCGCCGAGATGCCGTTGCGCAGCACGGCGTCGAACACCGGGATGCGCTCGAGCATCCGCGCGCCACGCTGCACGCGACGCGTGTCGCTGCTCGCGACATCGGCCATCGCCTTTCGCTCCGCCGCCACCGGCCACACGCCGCTCAGCTCCGAGAAGAACTGTCGCGTCGTGGGGTTCACCTGCACCGGCTCCTTGTAATCGCCGATCTTCGCGAGGGCACGGCCGAGCCGGAGAATCGCGTTTCCGGCAAGCGGGATGGAGGCGTGGCCGCCCGGCCCATGCGCGGTGAGAGTGACGGTGTGCGGCACCTTCTCGGTGTTCTGCACGGCGACGTAGAGCCGCTTGCCCGCGACGATCCGCGTGCGACCGCCTTCGTTCAGCGCGATCTCCGCCTTGATCAGCTCGGGATGGTTCTTGATCAGCCAGCCCATGCCCCACTCGCCGCTCTGCTCTTCGTCGGAGTTGGCGACGAAGATCACGTCGCGCGACAGCGTGCCCCCCTTGTCGATCACGTTCCGCTTGAGGAGCAGCATCGTCTCGAGATTTGCGGCGAGCATCCCCTTGTCGTCGATCGCGCCGCGGCCGTAGAGATAGCCGTCCTTGATCTCCGCGGCGAACGGATCCACGGACCAGTGATCGCGCTCCACTCCGACGACGTCCATGTGGCCCATGATGAGCACGGGCCGCTTGCTGCCGGTGCCCTTGAGCCGCGCGACCAACGCGCCGCGACCAGGCACGGGTTGGAACAGGTGCGTCTCGATGCCGGCGTCCTTGAGCTTGCCCTCGAGGAACTGCGCCACCTGGAGCTCGTTGCCGGGCGGGTTCACGGTGTTCATGCGAATCATCGACTGCAGATTCGCGAGCGTCTCCTTGCTCGCGGCGGACCAGTCAGGCTCCTGGGCGGCGAGGGAGGTGGTGGCCAGGGTCATCAGCAGGGAGAGGGCGAAGAAACGTTGCATGGGTCGTCTGAAAGAATCAGGCCGGGCGGAGAGCGTTGGACAGGCGTGTGCCAGGTGGGTACAAGGTACATGGTGCACGGTACCCA
>JALYXJ010000322.1 GCA_030947165.1 Gemmatimonadota bacterium | reverse complement strand
CGGCGCGGGCACGTGCCAAGCGCACCCTCAACGCCGGCCTCGACGACGGCGACGTGAGGCCGTCCACGTGGGGGATCGAGTTGGACGGGCGCGGTTGGCTGGAGCTCGAGGGCGAGCGCGTGCGTGTTCCGTTGCGGGGGGTCCACAACCTGCGCAACGCGATGCTCGCGCTCACGGTGGCGCGCGAGAGCGGCGTCTCCGTTCGCGATGCGGCGGCCGGCATCGCCGTGATGCCGGCACCGCCGATGCGCGTGCACTTCGAGAGCTGCGGCGAGGCCATCGTGATCAACGACGCCTACAACTCCAACCCCGGATCGGCCCGCGTCGCGCTCGAGTTGCTTCAGCACGCGGGCACAGGCCGTCAGCGGGTTGCCGTGCTCGGCACGATGCTCGAGCTGGGCGAGCAGGCAGACCGCTTGCACGACGACGTTGCACGCGCCGCGCTCGCATCGCCCATCGAGCTGGTCGTCGGGGTTGGGGCGATGGCCGACGCGCTGCGACGCGTCGCGCCCACTGATGGGCGCGTCGCCGGCGGCGCCGATCCCGACGCCGCCTGGATGGCCATGCGTTCGCGCCTCGAGCGGGACGCGGTTATCCTGCTGAAGGGCTCGCGCGGTGTTCGTCTCGAGCGGCTGGTTCCCGTCATCTCGGAGTGGGCGGCGGGCCAGTAGCCCTCGCTCATCACGGTTTCATCACGCCCACGCCCCGGTCACGTGCTCTACTATCTCTTCATCCCGCTCGTCCCGCGCTTCCACGCGCTGAACGTCTTCAACTACATCACCTTCCGCGCGGCGGGCGCGGCCGTGACGGCGATCCTGCTCAGCTTCTTCGTCGGCCCGATCATTCTACGACGCCTCAACGCGGCCGCGAACTATCAGGTGGTGCGTGAAGGCACGCCGGACTCGCACGCGGCCAAGGCGAAGACGCCTACGATGGGCGGGCTGATCTTCCTCTTCTCGGCACTCGTCGCGACCGTTTTGTGGGCGCGGCTGTTCAGCCACTACGTGATCCTCGCGCTCGTCACCACCGCGTGGATGGGCGCGATCGGCCTCCTGGACGACCTGCTCAAGCTGAAGCAGAAGCGCCTCGGCCTGAAGAACGAGGGCCTCGTGGAGCGCTACAAGCTGATCGGCCAGGTCACGATCGGTCTCGCCCTCGGCCTGTATCTCGCCTGGCATCCGCTGTCGCCCAACCTGCCGGGCGCGTCCACCACGCTGCCGTTCTACAAGTATGTGCTCGTCGTGCCGTGGTTCGGCTTCCTGTACGTGCTCTGGGTGACCTTCATCACCACGGGCGTGAGCAACGCCGTCAACCTCACCGACGGTCTCGACGGGCTCGCGTCGGGGCTGAGCGCCATCGCGTTCGCCACCCTCGGCATCTTCGCCTACCTGATCGGTCGCGTGGATGCCAGCCGGTACCTCGGCATCTTCTATCTCCAGCACTCCGGTGAGCTCACCGTCTACTGTCTCGCGATGGTCGGCGCGCTGATCGGCTTCCTCTGGTACAACACGTATCCGGCCCAGGTGTTCATGGGCGACACCGGCTCGCTCGCCCTCGGGGGCGCGTTGGGGGCGGTGGCGATCCTTCTCAAGTCGGAGTTCCTGCTCGTCTTCATCGGCTTGGTGTTCATCGCCGAGACGCTGTCGGTGCTGCTTCAGCGTTTCGTGTTCAAGTACCAGCGCAGGAAGTACGGTCTGGAGCACGCCCAGAAGCACCGCGTCTTTCTCCGAGCGCCACTCCACCACCACTTCGAGGTGAAGGGGTGGAGCGAGCAGCAGGTCGTGGTCCGCTTCTGGATCATCGGGATCATCGGCGCCTTCCTCGCGCTCACCACGCTGAAGCTGCGCTAGCATGCCGGTCCGATCGCTCACGGAGGCATTGCCCGCGGCGTGGACGCGCGGCGAGATCAGCGTGTTGGGCCTCGCGCGCAGCGGCCGCGCCGCCGCCGAGCTGCTGCGGCGCGCGGGCGCCGATGTCTACGCCAGCGACGCCGGCACGGGCGACGCCGTTGCCCATGCCGCCACCGCGCTCGAGATGATCGGTGTGGACGTGCAGCCGGGTGGACACGACCTCGAGCGGATCACGCGGAGCGCCCTCGTGGTCGCCAGTCCGGGCATTCCGCCGGAGGCGCCGCCGCTCGCCGCGGCGCGACAAGCCGGCGTGCCGATCGTCGGCGAGCTCGAGGTCGCGCTGCACTTCCTTCCGCACCAGCGCTACGTCGCCATCACCGGAACGAACGGCAAGACGACGACGACCGCCATCACCCACAAGCTGCTCGACGGGCTCGGCTACGGCGCCGTCGCGGCCGGCAACATCGGCACGCCACTCGCCGAGGTCGCACTGCGTGAACACCAGCCCGACTGGATTGCGCTCGAGACCTCCTCGTTCCAGTTGCACGACACCCCCAGCATCGCGCCCACGGTCGGGATCCTGACGAACCTCTCGGCGAACCATCTCGATCGCTACCCCGGCGTGGAGGAGTACTATCGCGACAAGGCGGCGCTGCTCCGCAACGCCTCCGAGCGGTCCGTCTGGGTGACGAATGCCGACGACCCGGACGTGCAGGCGATGGTGAAGGGAATTCGTGGGCACCACCTGCGCTTCACGCTCGGCGCCGGCGCAGCCGACGCCTACTATGATCGCGGGCGCAACAGCCTCGTCGTGCTCGGCGCTCCGCTCATCGAGCGGGAAGATCTCGTGCTGCTCGGCGACCACAACGTGGCGAACGCGCTGGCGGCCGCTCTTGCGGTGATGGGCGCCGACGCGGCGCATCGCACCGATGACGCCCGTGCCCGCGTGGCCGACGCGCTGCGTCGCTTCCACGCACTCGAGCATCGCATCGAGCCGGCGGGCCGGTACGCTGGCGTGGACTGGATCAACGATTCCAAATCCACGAACGTCGCCTCGACGCTCGTGGCATTGAAGGGGATGCAGCGGCCGACGGTCCTGCTGCTGGGCGGGCGTCACAAGGGCGAGCCCTACACCGCGCTGGCCGACGAGCTGCGGCGGACGGTGAAGCTCGTCCTCGCGTACGGCGAGGCCGCGCCGACCGTGGAGGAGGATCTGACGGGGGTGGTGCCGATCGACCGGCTCGGGTCGTCGTTCGAGGAAGTGATGGCGCGTGCGCGCCGCGCCGCGAAGCCGGGTGATGCCGTGCTGCTCTCCCCTGCCTGCTCCAGCTACGACATGTTCGACAACTACGAGGAGCGCGGCCGCACCTTCAAGCGGCTCGCCGCCAAGATGGATACGGCAGGCCGCTGATGGCGACCGCGGTCGCGTCGTCCACCCAGGTGCGCGAGCGGTGGCGCATGGGCGCCGAGGCGCGCGGACTCGTGCTGGTGATGGCCGTGCTGCTCGCCTTCGGCCTGGCGGTGTTGTACAGCGCGAGCGCGATCGTGGCGATGCAGGCGAACCTGAACAGCTGGTTCTACATCGCGCGCCAGGCCAGCGGCGTGCTCGCGGGCGTCATCGCCTTCGCGGTGGCCGCCAAGATGCCGGCCGAGAAATGGCACGACTGGGCGTGGCCGCTGATGTGGGTGACGCTCGCCACCCTGCTCCTCTGCCTCCTGCTTCCCGAGAGTATCGCGCCGCGCGTCAACGGCTCCAAGCGCTTTCTGCTCGGCAGCTCCTTTCAGCCGTCGGAGCTCGGGAAGCTGGGTGTCGTGATATGGACCTCGATGCTCATCGTGAAGAAGGGAACGCAGCTACGCCGTCTGACCAAGGGGGTGCTGCCGTTCTTCGTGGTGATCGGGACGTGCGATCTGCTCGCCGCGCTGGAGCCGGACCTGTCCGTCGCCATGCTCTACACCCTGCTGCTGGCAGTGCTGCTGTTCGCCGGCGGGGTCCGCATCGCACACTTCGTCACAATCTGTGCGCTCGCGATCCCGGTGTTCTGGCAGAACATCGAGCGTGCGCAGTACGCGCTGCTGCGTCTCACGTCGTTTCTCGATCCAGGCCGAGCGCCGGCGCAGGTGAGCTACCAGCTCAAGCAGTCGCTCATCGCCGTCGGCTCGGGCGGGCTGTTCGGCCAGGGCTTCGGCCAGGGACGGCAGCAGTACGGCTTTCTTCCCTTCCCGTACAGTGACTTCATCGCCAGCAACATCGGCGAGGAATGGGGCTTCGTGGGGTTGTTTGCCGTGATCGTCGCCTTCGCGGCCTACGCATTGCTTGGCTTTCGCATTGCTCGCCAGGCGCGGAGTCCGTTTCTCCGGCTCGTGGCGGTGGGATTGACGTTCGTCACGGTGCTGACGGCGTACCTGCACATCGGTGTGGTGGTCGGGCTGCTGCCGACCACCGGGCTCACGCTACCGTTCGTGTCGTATGGCCGCTCCAACATCGTGCTCACCATGTTTCTCACCGGCATTCTCGTGAACATCGGCAGCACGAAGGAGCGAGTCATCGGCGGCGGCGCCACCGATCCGCTCGCCCTCTCACTCTCCGCTCGATGACCGCCCCGCGCGCCGATCGCACGACGGTGCTCTTCGCCGGCGGCGGCACGGGGGGGCACCTATACCCCGGAATCGCGATCGCGCGGAAGCTCGTGCAGCTCGATCCGAGCGTGCAGCCGTTCTTCATCGGCGCACAGCGCGGCATCGAGCGCACCGTGCTGCCGAACACCGAGTTTCCCCACGTCCTGCTCGACCTCCACCCGCTCTACCGCACCAGGCCCTGGGAAAACTGGCGCACGCTCAAGGGCGCGGTTGGCGCGTGGCGCAGTCTCGGCGCGCTCGCGCGTCGTGAGCAGCCACGGCTGGTGGTCGGGACGGGTGGCTACGCGGCCGGACTCGCGCTCGCGTATGCCGCCGTGCACCACATTCCCATCGTGCAGCAGGCGGGGGACAGCTATCCCGGCCTCACGGCGCGCGCCTTTCGCCGCTGGACGCGTGAGTACTATCTCGCATTCCCGGAAGCAGGGCGGGTGATCGGCGGCGAGCCGTCGCAGCACGTCGACACCGGCGCGCCGATCGAGCCTCCGCCTCGGCCCCGCCCCGATCGCGCCGCGGCGCGGCAAGCCTGGGGCTTCCCGGCCATCGGGGGACAGGTGCTCCTCGTGTATGGAGGAAGCCAGGGCTCGCGCGCGATGAACCTCGTCGTCGCGGAATGGGTGAAGCGCGGGCTCCCGAACGACCTCTACCTCATCTGGATGACGGGGAAGGCGAGCTACGACGAGTTCAAGTCACTCGACGGCGGCCGCGTCCGCGTGCGCGAGTATCTCTCGCCGATCGCCGACGCGTACGCCGCGACTGATCTCGCGCTGGTGCGCGCCGGCGCGATGACCAC
>JALYXJ010000136.1 GCA_030947165.1 Gemmatimonadota bacterium | reverse complement strand
CACTGGCAACGTCGTTCAGGTTGCGGCTGTTGAAGGCCTGGAACCCATTGGTGGCGTGGCGGCCACCGGCGAGTGAATACGTCCACGCCTGGGCACTGCCGCGCACGGCGGCATCGGCGTCATAGGTGCCGAAGCGTCCCCCGCGGGCCGACAGCTGGGTGGTGGTGCGCGCGGTGCCGGCTTTGGTGAACAGCTGCACCACGCCGGCCATCGCGTCCGAGCCGTACAGGACGCTCGTCGGACCGCGCACGATCTCGATCCGGTCGATGTTGTCCGTCGTCAGCGAAGAGAAGTCGAAGGCGCCCCCAGCCTCGTTCACCGGGATGCCGTCCACGAGCACCTTCGTGTACTTGCTCTCGCCGCCACGGATGAACAGCGAGGTGGATGCGCCGTAGGAGCCGGTCTGCGCAAGGCTGAGCCCTGGAACCTGCCGAAGCGCGTCGGCCACGGAGGTGATCCCCTGCTGGCGGAGCTGCTCTCCGGTGATCACGGACACCGACGCCGGTGTGCGTTCGGCCGTGAGTGCGGAGCGCGTGGCCGTGACGACGACCGGCGCCGAACGGGCCGTGTCCCGCGCGACACCCTGCGCGAGCGACAATGTGGGAAGAAGCGCGGTCAGCGTGATCGGGGCGAACGTGCGGAGCAGCATCGGTCGAGGTTCAGAGGTGAAATCTTGATGTGCGGAGTGGAACGAGCGCGGGAGCACCGACAGCCGGATCGCGCGTGACGACGAGCGGCCACTCGTACACGCGCTCGAGCACCGCAC
Source organism: Gemmatimonadota bacterium (assembly GCA_030947165.1). The sequence goes on along the minus strand of JALYXJ010000136.1, from coordinate 1,466 downwards.
CCTGCATCACCTCGGCGGGCGACCCAGCGGCCGCGACGCGGCCGGCGTGCAGCAACACCATCCGATCGGCGAATCGCGCCACGAGGTTGAGCTGATGACTGACCAGCAGCACGGCGCGCTGCTCTCGCGCGAGACGGCTCAGCAGCTCGAACACGGCCATCTCGTGCCCCACGTCGAGAAAGGTGGTCGGCTCGTCGAGCACGATGGCGTCGCCGCCCTGCGCCACCGCCCGGGCGAGCCGCACGCGCTGCCATTCGCCGCCCGAGAGCTCCGTGATCGCCCGCGCGGCGAGGTGCTCGGTCTCCGTGAGTGCGATCGCCTGGTCGACGGCCGTGCGATCCTGGCGCGACGGCCCGCGCAACAGTCCGAGATGTGGATAGCGGCCGAGCGCCACGTACTCGCGCACGCCGAGCGGAAAGGCCGGCTCCTCGCGCTGCGTCACGACCGCGACGCGGGTGGCCAACACCCGACGGGTGGTCGCCGCGTGCGAGACGCCGTCGACCAGGATCGCGCCGCGAGACAGCGGCGCGCGTCCGACGAGCGCGCGGACGAGCGTGGTCTTCCCACTCCCGTTCGGCCCGACGACGGCCGTCAGTCGGCCGCGCGGCGCGTCGAGCGAAACGCCGTCCAGCGCCGGCATGTCGCGCCGCGCGTAGTGCACCACGACGTCGTCGAAGACGATCATGTGAGCCGCCGCAGCCGTGACAGGAAGAACGGCACCCCGAGAATCGCGGTCACCGCGCCGAGGGGGAGCTCGGCCGGCGGCCGCGCGACGCGCGCGATGAGGTCGGCCGTCACCACGAGCGCCGCGCCGGCGAGTGCCGACGCGGAAATGATCGTGCGGTGCGTGCGCGCTCCCGCCATGCGTACGACGTGCGGCACGAGCAGCCCGACGAATCCCACGAGGCCGGCGGCCGCAACTGTGCCTGCGGCCAGCAGCGCACCCGCCACGTACACGCCGAGCGACGCGCGAGCGACGTCGACCCCCATGCCAGCCGCCGTATCTTCGCCGAGCGCGAGCACGTCGATGGCGCGAGCGAGCAGCAGCAGCGTGCCGACGCCGAGCACGACGTACATGGCGAGCACACGGACCTGCGACCAGCTCGCGTCCGCCGCCGATCCCATCATCCACCAGAGGGCACCGCGCACGATGCTGGCGTCGACGTCGGCGAGGACGACCATGATCGCGGCGTTGGCGAACGCGCCGACGACGACGCCGGCCATCAGCACCACGCGTGCGTCGCCCTGCCCTCCCGCGGCCCGCGCGACCAGAAGGCTCAACGCGACGGCGCCCAACGCGCCGGCGAAGCCCGCCAGGGGAACCAATGCGGCCGGCGCATGCAGCGCGACCGCGGTCACCGCACCCACCGCCGCACCGCCGGAGACGCCGAGGAGGTACGGCTCGGCGAGCCCGTTGCGCGTGGCCCCCTGAAGGGCGGCGCCCGCTGCTCCGAGCCCGGCACCGA
>JALYXJ010000122.1 GCA_030947165.1 Gemmatimonadota bacterium | reverse complement strand
GTCACCGGGCGCGCGGCGCGGCGCCCTCGTCCAAAAAAGATACATCAGGCTCGCGGGCGACGTCAGCAGCGAGGCGAAGACGCTCAGATGCCTTCGGACACTGCATTGGGCCGGCCCACGGCAACGTCACGTGGCGTACCCCGCAGGCTGTGCCTGCCCCGCAGGAATCGCCACGACGTCCGGAGGCGCGCCCACAGCAGCATCTGGCGATAACCGATCGGCTCGACCAGCGCCCAGAAGAAGAGGTCGGCACCCGGTCGCGGGCCTCCGAGCACGGGCGCCCTCGAGCGCTCGAGGAGTATGGACCACAGGGAGAGCAGAGAGGTGTACCCCGGGGCCACCAGGAGGAGCAAGCCGACGAAGCCCCGGCCGCCGGCCCCGGTCAACAGCGCGGCGACAACAGAGACATACGCCAGGAGCTCGATGAGCGGCGCCAGCACATCGCCCACGAGAAGGTATGGAAACATGAGCGTTCCGGTCGCACCGTAGCGCGATCTGAAGAGCAGATCGCGGTTCGACGCGACCAGCTCGATCAGGCCACGGTGCCACCGCTCGCGTTGCCGCACGAGCTCCCTTCTGATCGTCACCGGGGGGGCCCACGCCACCGGCTCGGGCACGAAGCAGACGTCGGCGGCCGCGCCCTGCTCGTGAAGATATCGATGCACGCGCGTCACGAGATCCGAATCCGCCCCCGCCGCTGTCGCGCGATAGCCGCCGACGGCGAGGACGTGGTCGCGGAGAAAGAGTCCGAGCGCTCCCGTCATATCCCGGCTCCCGCCCATCGGATTCCATCCGAGACGGCCGAGCACCCGCGCCCGGAGCGACTCCACCGTCTGCACCCCGCGCAGCCATCGAGCGGCGAGGCCCGTTCCGGCGCCGCCTGCACCGACCGCTGGACGGGCGTCGGCGACACGAATCGCCGCACCGACGACGGCGATCGACTTGGCGAGGAGGAACGGCCGCGCCAGACGGAGCAGCGCATCCCGCGCGAGCTGCGTCCCGCTGTTCATCGAGAGCACGTACGGGTACCGCGCCGCGTTCACCGCGGCGTTGAGCGCGTCGGCTCGGCCCGCCAGCTCCTTGTCGATGATCAGGAGCTTCCTGTAGCGGCGCGACCGATAGTAGCCCCGTACCGGCGCAGTCAGGACGGTGACCATCACCGCGGGCGGCACCTGATAGAGATCGTACTCCTGGGTCAACGTACCCGCGCCGTCGGTCACCAGAATGACTTCGTGGCGCGGGTGCTCCAGCGCGAGATACGCCAGGATGTCCTGCGAGGTGGCCGCGGGGGCGCCGTGCGCCACGACCAGGAGGCTCAGCGGTGGAAGGGCTTCCGAGGCGAGCACCGCGGCCAGATGCTCGTCGTCGGCGATGTGCCAATGGATGCGGAGCTCGCGGATCGCTACCAGGAGCAGGAGCGCGACGACGGAGTTGAGCAGGAGGAAGTAGACGACGACGCCTTCCTGCGCGAACGCGAGCAGGGCGGGCATCATGCTTCCGCGAGCTCCGCCACGCTGTCCGCCGACAGCGCACTGATCATCGTCGCCATTTCCGCGGCGAACCGGTCGGTGTCGACGCGCGACTCGGCAAGCGCGGCGCGGCCCTCGCTGCCGAGCTGCGCGAGCGCGAGCGCGCACCGGAATCGCACTCGCCACCGAACGTCGCGCATGCCCGCGGCGAGTCGCGGCACCGCCGACGGGCCGCCCAGCGCGCCGAGCGACCGTGCGGCCACGGCGCGGACCCGCCAATCCGGGTCGCGCAGCGAGATGAGGAGCACCTCTTCGGCGTCCGGATGCGCGTAGCGGCGCAGCGCGCGCGCGACCGAGAGTCGGATCAGGGCATCCGGATGATTGTGCAACGTGGCGACGCGCTCCAGCAGCTCCGGGCTACCGATGGTTTCGGCCAGGCTGATCCACGTCTTCAACCGGCGCGGCGGCGCCTCCGCGGTGAGTCGCTCGAGCAGCGACGGCAGCGTGAGCCGGAGCGTCGCCTCGAGCATCTCGAACTGATGCAGGCGCACGATCATGGAGCGCTCCGGCAGCCCATCGAGCACGTACGCGATGACGCCGCGATCGGCCATGGTGGGGAGACACGCCGCGGCCGCGCCCTGCACGGCGGGGTGAGCATCATCGAGCAACTGCTGGAGTAGCACCCGATCGCGATCGGTGCCGACGACGCCGAGGAGCCGCGCCGCGTCGCGGCGGCGAAGCCAGACGCGCGAGCTGGTGCCCCCCAGGATGGCTCGGACCCATGGTTCACCACGCAGCGCTTCGCGCAACTCCGCACGCTGCGACGCCTGGGCGCGTGTCGTCGCGAGCGAGACGAGCTGCTCCAGCGCGGCGTCGGGCGGCATTGCCGCGAGCAATGCGGCGACGTCGCGCACCCGGCCGTCGCCAAGCAGCCAACGCTGTACCGGCTCCGCCACCGCGCGGCCCGCGCGAGCGCGCTCGTCGCGATGGCGCACCGCGCGGTGGTCCGCGATCCGGAGAGCGGCGAAGCCGATCAGGAATGCGATCTGCACCAGCGCCATGAGCACGAGCGCGACGATTGCGGTCATCGCAACACGCGCGCGGCGCATGCGATGTCGCGTGCGTGCGGGAGTCTGGCGAGAGTTGGCGAGGCCTCGTCCGCGCCATAGTATGTGCTGGCCACCGTGTCCCCCCGTCTCTCACCGCAGAGCATGCGCATTCTTGCCGCCGACGACGAGGCCGATGTGCGGCTGTTGATCGAGCTGGCGCTCGGTATGGATCCGGCCGTCGCGCTCACCGTCGTGGCCTCCGGTCGCGAAGCTTTGGCACAGGCGATTGCCGGCCGCTTCGATCTCATCGTGCTCGATGGTCTCATGCCCGATCTCGATGGCGCGGCGACGTGCCGCCAGCTCAAGAGCGATAGTCGGACCGCTTCGGTTCCGGTCGTGTTTCTGACGGCGTTGAGCTCTGACGACGCGCGCGCCGACCTGCATGCCGCGGGCGCCGCGGGCTTCATCGCGAAGCCATTCGATCCGTTCACGCTGGCCGCCGAGCTGTCGGCATTTGTACGACCCGTGGACTAATGGCCGCTATCTCCGGGCGGTGACATGCCGCTAACATTGGTGACGGCTCCGGAACCGGCGACGCCGAGGCGATGCGCTCACGCTGAGCACGGTGTGATTGGTGACGGAACGGACCCGCGTGATGTACATCACACGAGAACGATGAGCGCGTGGTGAGTCGCGCGGTCCAGCGACGTGGATAGATATGTGATGCGGCCGATGGCGCCAGAGGATTCAAACGTTTAAACCAAGAAGTCTCTTGGCGCCCCGGGGCAAATCTCAAGAGGGACTCGCGTAGAAACCCTGAAGTCGCCACTATTATGGCGACGCGGACCACCGATCGCGCCGTCGCGATCTCGCGTTGCTCCACGCCACGGTGCGGAGGCGCGTGACGCGCAGTTGCTCGTGCGCGTGACGAGAACACGACTGACAGGGTTTCGATGAGGATGCACTCGCCGCGTGAACGCTTGCGCGCTGCAGCCCGCTGTACCGATGTCATGAGCAGCAACAACACGACAGTCTGCGCACTTCGCTCCTGTGTGGCGATTCTCTTGCAGGGGACTGTCGACGCAATTTTGCACACCGGCTGCCGGCCAATTTCGTGTTGCCGGTAGTTTCTCAAGCAGGACTCGCTATATTCAGCTTCCGCGGCACGGGGTGTGCCAGTCCCCGAGCCCGGTAGAATGCGACGACTCTCGTCGCACCCGCAACCTCGCCCGCGGGGAACCAGACAACAGGGCGACGGCGACGGAGGACAAGGATGAAGACTCGGAACTCAGCGTTGTACGCACTCGGCCTCGCAGCCGCCATTACCCTCGGCGGTGCCGTGACGGCCGGTGCCCAGGCAAAGCGGCCCACTCGGCCTCGGCGGAAGCCAGCTCAGAGCATTCCCGTTCGAAAGGATGTTCCGCCCCCGAAGGCGGACACGGTCGTCGTGACGCGTGTCGACACGGTCACGATTCGTGGCCGCACCGACACGGTCGTCAATACCGTGATGCGGTATGATACGGTGACCCGTATGGTGTATCCGCCGCTCCAGCCGCTTCCCGGCTTCTTCTTCGGGATCGGCGCCGGTGCGGATATTCCCATGAACAACATCCGCGCAGTCACCAAGGACGGGTGGGCGGTACAGGGTCAGCTGGGCTGGTTCCCGTCGGCGGCGAGCATGTTCGGTATTCGCGCGGACGGTACGTATGGCACGACCCCGCATCGCCAGTCCGACTGCGCCGGGTGCAGTGACCCGAAGCTCTGGACAGTCGGTGGTGACGTCATCCTGCGCTTCCCGCTCGACCGCTCGAGCAAGCTGAACCCCGTGCTGTACGCCTTCGGTGGCGGCGGCTGGGCGAACTACAGTGACATCGCCGCGAAGCAGACGACGCAGATGGGCCGCGACGTTGTGTTCAAGAACGGTGGCAAGGGCTACTGGGATGTCGGCCCTGGCGTTGATTTCTCCGTGGGCGGGCTGCATCTGTACGCCGAAGGCCGCTACATGACCATCCTCACCGATGGCACCAAGAACGCGCACCTGTTCCCCGTGTACGGCGGCATCAAGTTCTACTAGTCGTTGTCCGTTTCAGCAAAACTCGTGGAACACTTGCTGCGGAGGATGTGAACATTCACATCCTCCGCAGTGTAGTTTCAATCATGTCGCGACTTCACACACTGTTTCTTCGGCTGAGCTTGCTTACGCTCGTTTCAGCCTCCGCCGCCGCCGCTCAAAGCTCCACGTCGGCGCGCGACACCCTGTCGACGGTCGCGAAGGAAGACTCCACCCAGCAGGCTGGACGCGGCTGGCTGGTCTCCCTCCTGCGCAAGATCGCCCGGCGCAGCGACGACAGCCTGACCACGACGGTCGATTCGACCGACGCTGAAACCAGCGTCGCCGAAGTGGCCGCGCCGGCGCACGCCACCAGCCGCGTCTTCCGTTCGCGGAAGGACAGTCTGGAGTACTCCGCCGCCCACGCCGCCGCCGAGCGCGCGGACGGGTATCGCATCGTCGTGGACATCTTCGCGCATCAACTGCACGTGATCAGTAAGGACGACACGCTGCTGACCGCGCCCGCGGCCACCGCGATGAACTC
>JALYXJ010000093.1 GCA_030947165.1 Gemmatimonadota bacterium | reverse complement strand
GAGTTCCGCCTGCGGTCGTTGCTGTCTCACCCCGACGACTTTCGGGATGCGCAGCTCGAGATCAGCGCCGGGGCCGGTGGGACGGAGGCGCAGGATTGGGCGCAGATGCTCATGCGGATGTACACGCGGTGGGCCGAGCGCAAAGGCTACACGCTCGAGATCGTGGACCTGAGCGAGGGAGAAGAGGCGGGCATCAAGGGCGCAGTGCTCGAGATCAAGGGGCTCTACGCCTACGGGTATCTCAAGGCAGAGTCCGGGGTACATCGTCTCGTCCGAATCTCGCCGTTCGACTCCCAGGCGCGCCGCCATACCAGCTTCGCGTCGGTATTCATCTATCCGGTCGTTGATACCGACATCAACATCGAGATCCGGGACGAAGACCTGAAGATCGACGTCTACCGGGCCTCAGGTGCTGGCGGCCAACACGTCAACAAGACGAGCTCGGCCGTCCGGATTACCCATATTCCCAGTGGCGTCGTGACGGCGTCGCAGGCTCAGCGGTCGCAAGGAAAGAACAAGGCGACCGCGATGAAGATGCTGAAGAACCGCCTCTATCAGATCGAGCTGGACAAACAGCTCAAGAAGAAGGCGGACATGGACGCCAACAAGTCGGATGTCTCGTTCGGCAACCAGATTCGCAGCTACGTGTTTCAGCCCTACACCATGGTCAACGACCACCGCACCGAGCTCAAGATCCCTGATGTCCAGAAGGTCATGGACGGCGGGATCGATCCGTTCATCGAGGCGTTCCTTAAGGAGACGGGTGGCGTGAGTGCCACCGCGTCGAGCGGGGGAGGAGAGCCGCGTGAGTGAGACCGCAGAGCTGAACTTCGTCCAGAAGGCTCGGCGCGAGAAGCTCGACGCGCTCGTCGCTGCCGGCGTGCCGCCCTTCGCTTACGGCTACGAGCGCACGCACGAGGCGGCCGCCGCAGTGGCGTCGATGCCGGAGGGAGCAGACGAGGGAGCGACCGTTCGGCTGGCGGGCCGGTTGGTGGCGTGGCGTGGCCACGGCAAGACCGCCTTTGCCCATCTCGCCGACGCGAGCGGGCGCATTCAGCTCTACTTTCGCAAGGACGAGCTGGGCGACGAGCGGTTCGCGCATCTCGCCCTGTACGACATCGGCGACGTCGTGGGCGTGTCCGGAGCGCTCATGCGCACGCGCACGGGCGAGGTCACCATTCGGGTGGCCGAGGTGGAGCTGCTCGCGAAGTCGCTGCGGCCGCTGCCCTACGGCAAGGAAGAGATCGTGGACGGCATCACGGTACGTCATTCGGGCTTTGCCGATCCAGAGCAACGCTATCGGCAGCGGTACGCGGATCTCGCGGTGCATCCGGAGGTGCGCGCGCTGTTCGTCGCGCGGTCCAGGCTCATCACGGCCATCCGCGGTTTCCTGGACGCGCGGAGCTTCCTCGAGGTGGAGACGCCCGTGCTGCAGCCGATCTACGGCGGCGCAGCGGCGCGGCCGTTCACCACGCACCACAACGCGCTGGACATGCCGCTCTTCCTGCGCATCGCGGACGAGCTCTACCTCAAGAAGCTGGTAGTGGGCGGCCTCGATCGGGTGTACGAGATCGGCCATGACTTCCGGAACGAGGGCATCGACCGGACGCACAATCCCGAGTTCACGATGCTGGAGTTCTATCAGGCGTTCGCGGACTACGAGGAGATGATGACGACCGTGGAGGCGTTGCTCGTGCATGCCGCGTCGGCCGTGCGCGCGGTGCCCGGCGTCGGGGAGAAGGTCCCATTGCTGATCGCGCCCTTTCGACGCATCGAATGGGTGCCGGCGCTGTCTCACGCGATCGGCCGGGACGCCATGACGATCGGCGACGAGGCGCTGCGCAGCCTGGTGAAGGCGCAGGGCGTCGAGCACGTGAACACGCTGAGCCGTCCGAAGCTGCTCGACGAGCTGTTCGGCGCCCTGGTGGAGAGCCAGATCGTCGAGCCGACGTTCGTCGTGGATTACCCGGTCGAGTTGTCGCCGCTGGCCAAGCCGAAGCGAGGCAATCCGGCGCTCACCGAGCGGTTCGAGCTCTTCGCACGCGGGCGCGAGCTCGCGAACGCCTTCAGCGAGTTGAACGATCCGATCGATCAGCGCCAGCGCTTCGAGGCGCAGGCGCGGCTCCGGGCCGCGGGTGACGAGGAGGCGACCGGCGTGGACGAGGATTATCTGCGCGCGATGGAGTACGGCATGCCGCCGATGGGCGGCGTGGGCATCGGCATCGATCGGCTGTTCATGTATCTCACCGATACGTCGAACATCCGCGACGCCATTCTCTTTCCCACGATGCGGCCCGAATGACACGTCTCGAGCTCGGCATCGCCTGGCGCTACCTCCGCAGCCGCCGCGGGTCCAAGCTGCTGTCGCTGATCAGCGTGATCGCGATCGGCGGCGTCGTGATCGGTGTGAGCGCGTTGATCGTCATCATGGGTGTAATGACCGGGCTGCAGAACGACCTCCGCGAGAAGATTCTCATCGGCAGCCCCGACGTGCGCGTGCTGAACTATGGCTCCGACATGGTGCTGAAGGACTGGCAGCCGATCCTGGACAAGTCGCGCGCCGAGCCGGGTGTCGTGGCGGCTGCGCCGTTCGTGTTGACGAAGGCGCTCGTGGGCGCCGGACATCAGTACAGCGACGGCGCCTACGTGATGGGAATTCTCCCGGAAGGGCAGGGCGGACCGCCGGTGACCTCGATTCGCTCGCACGCGACCGCTGGTGATTTCCGCTTTGCCACCACCGACGGGAAGCAGCGCGGCGCGGTCGTCGGCGCGCGCCTGGCGAATCGGCTCGGCGTCTATCCCGGAATCGACTCGATCACGCTCACCACGGTCGGCAGCGAAGTGAGCCCGGTGACCGGTACCCCCGTCCCGCGCGAGGTGCACCTCGAGGTCACGGGCGTCTTCGACACGGGAATGTACGAGTACGACAACGGGTATGTTTTCGTGTCGCTGCCGGTGGCGCAGGAGCTGGCCGGTCTCAAGGCCGACGTGACCGGGCTCGAGCTGCGGACGACCGACCGATGGAGTGCGTCAGGGG
>JALYXJ010000070.1 GCA_030947165.1 Gemmatimonadota bacterium | reverse complement strand
ACGCCGCAGCACGCGGATATACGGTAAAGGCGGAGTCGAACTTCGATCACGCCCTGATGTCTGCCGAGACCGACGGCGCCACGGTGCTGGTGACGGGCTCCTTCCACACGGTCGGCGACGCGATGGCGCGGTTGCAGGTATCTCCGCTCACCGGCTAGCTTTAGCCGATGTTCAAAGGCGCCCTCCCCGGCTTCCGCGATTTCTACCCCCAGGAGCTCGCCGAGCGCGCGTTCATCATGCAGACGTGGCGGGACGTGGCGCGCCGGTATGCGTTCGTGGAGTACGACGGCCCACCGCTCGAGCCGCTGGAGCTGTACACGAAAAAAAGCGGCGACGAGATCGTCGGGCAGCTCTACAACTTTCTCGACAAGGGTGGCCGCGAGGTCGCGCTGCGTCCAGAGATGACACCCACCGTAGCCCGCATGGTGGCCGCGCGCGCCAACGCACTGCGGAAGCCCGTGCGGTGGTTCTCGATCCCGCAGCTGTTCCGCTACGAGCGCCAGCAGAAGGGACGCCTGCGCGAGCACTTCCAGCTCAACGTCGATCTCTTCGGCACGTCGGACGTGGCGGCGGATGCGGAGCTGGTCGCGTGCGCCGTGGACATCATGCGCGCGTTCGGGCTCACGTCGAAGGACGTCGTCGTGCGGGTGTCGGATCGACGCGTCCTGCATGCTTACCTGCTGGGTCTCGGTGTGCCCGAGGCGGCGATCGCCGCGACGTACGGCGTGATCGACAAGCTCGAGCGCACGCCCGAAGCGGTGTCGATCGAGAAGCTCGCCGCGTTCGGTGTGCCGGCCCGTTCCATCGAGCGCATCATTGCCATCGCATCGGCTACGCTTGCAGACGTGCAGGCGCGGCTGGCCGCCACCGATGCGACTGCACGGGTGGAGGAGCTCGGCCGGTATCTCGATTACGTCGCAGCGCTGCTTGGCGGCGACCGCTCGTGGCTTCAGCTGGACCTGTCCATCGTGCGCGGCCTCGCCTACTACACCGGCATCGTGTTCGAGCTGTTCGACCGCTCGGGAGAGTTTCGCGCCATCTGCGGCGGCGGACGCTACGATGCGCTGCTCGAGTCGCTGGGCGGCGCGGACATGCCGGCGCTCGGCTTCGGGATGGGTGACGTGGTGCTCGGCGAGCTACTACGGTCGAAGGGGTTGATGCGGCCGGCCAGCACCGCCCCAGACTACTGGGTCGCGGCCGAGGAGACGGTGCCGATGGAGCAGGTGATGGGCGAGGCCGCTCGGCTGCGCGCCCAAGGCAGTGCCGTGGAGTACGCGCTCCGCCCCCAGTCGGTGTCCAAGCAGAAGAAGGCCGCACAGGCGAGCGGCGCCAAGGAATTCGTGACACTCTCGAACGACGACGGACGGAATGGCTGACGACAAGAAGCTGACGACGCGCGCGGCGGACTTCAGCGCGTGGTACAACGAGGTGGTGCTCAAGAGCGAGCTCGCCGACTACTCGCCGGTGCGCGGCTGCATGGTCATCCGCCCGAACGGGTACGGCATCTGGGAGCGCATGCAGCGCGCGCTCGACGACATGTTCAAGGCGACCGGCCACGTGAACGCGTACTTCCCGCTGTTCATCCCCGAGTCGTTCCTGAAGAAGGAGGCCGAGCACGTGGAGGGCTTCGCGCCGGAGGCGGCGGTCGTGACGATCGGGGGCGGCAAGGTGCTCGAGGAGCCACTCATCGTGCGTCCCACCTCCGAGACGATCATCTACTCGATGTTCGCCAAGTGGGTGCAGAGCTATCGCGACCTGCCCATCCTCATGAACCAGTGGGCGAACGTCGTGCGCTGGGAGATGCGTACGCGGCTCTTCCTGCGCACCACCGAGTTTCTCTGGCAGGAAGGGCACACCGCCCACGTCACGCACGAGGAGGCCGAGGAGGAAGCGCGGAAGATGCTCGGCGTCTATCGCGATTTCATGGAAGGGTATATCGCCATGCCCGTCATCACCGGGCAGAAGACCGACTCGGAGCGGTTCGCCGGGGCGCTGCGCACCTACGCGTGCGAGGCGATGATGCAGGACAACAAGGCCCTCCAGGCGGGCACGTCGCACAACCTCGGGCAGAACTTCGCCAAGGCGTTCGACCTCAAGTTCCAGTCGGAGAGCGGCACCACCGAGTACGCGTGGAACACGAGCTGGGGGGTCTCGACGCGGATGGTCGGCGGTCTCGTCATGACGCACGGCGACGACGTCGGGCTTCGCGTGCCGCCCCTGCTCGCGCCGATCGAGCTCGTCATCGTGCCGATTTACAAGACCGAGGAAGAGCGCATGCAGGTGCTCGAGGCGGCGAACAACATCGCGAAATCGCTCGGGGCCTGGGACCGCCGCGAGGCGGCGCGCCTGCGCATCCACATCGTCAGGCGCGACGGCATGAAGCCCGGCGCGAAATACTACGAATGGGAGCTGCGCGGCATTCCGCTGCGGCTCGAGATTGGCCCGCGCGATCTGGCGAGCAACCAGGGCGTGCTCGTCCGGCGCGACACCAAGGAGAAGCGCCCCGTCTCGCTCTCCACGCTAGGTGAGGACGTTGCCGAGGTGCTGTCGAAGATGCAGCGCGACATGTTGGCGGCGGCGCTCGATCGCCGCGAAGCCAACAGCTACCGTGGCGGCATGAGCTACGACAAGTTCCGCGAGCTGATGGATGGGCCGGGCGGCTTCGTCTACGCCGGCTGGTGCGGCGACGCGGCCTGCGAGGCGCAGATCAAGGACGACACGAAGGCGACGATCCGCTGCCTTCCCGACGAGGAGTTTCGTTCCGCGGAGGCGCCCACAACGTGCCTCCGGTTCGGACGCAAGGCGGTGGCCGAGGCGTTGTGGCGAAGGCGTACTGACGTCGGGCTTCGCGCGCGCGGACGGCGTGGGGACGCTCTCGTGCGAGGGCGTCCCCCTCGACCGGATCGCCGACGACGTCGGCACGCCGGCGTACGTGTACAGCGCGGCGATGGTGCGCGACCGGTTCACGCGCCTCGACAGCGCGCTCGCCCCGCTGCCGCATCGCGTGCACTACACCCTCAAGGCGAACTCCAACGCGGGGCTGCTGCGAGTGCTCAAGGAGCTCGGCGCGGGGGTGGACGTCGTGTCCGGCGGCGAGCTGTATCGCGCCCAGCGCGCCGGCTTCCGCGGTAATGATATCGTCTTCGGCGGCGTGGGGAAGACCGAGCGCGAGCTGCGCGAGGCGCTCGAGGGGCGCGTGCTGCTCATCAACGTGGAGTCGGAATCCGAGGTGCGGCTGCTCGACCGCCTCGCCGGCGAGCTCGGCGTCGTGGCGCCGGTGGGACTTCGCGTGAACCCCGAAGTCACGGTGGACAGCTCGCACCGGTACATCAAGACGGGCGAGAAGGGCGCGAAGTTCGGCGTGCCGTTCGATGACGTCATGACCGTGGCGCAGGTGACCGCCGCGCTGGCGCACACGGAGGTCGTCGGGCTCGACATGCACCTCGGGTCGCAGCTGTTCCGCCTCGACCCGTACATCGACGGGGTGGAGCGCCTGGTCGGTCTGTTGGCGCAGCTGCGCGCGGCGGGCATCGGCACAGCGCGCTATCTCGACATCGGCGGCGGACTGGGCGTCTCGTACGACGATGAGGAGACGCCGGATCTCCAGCGCTTTGCTCGCGCGCTCGTGTCGCGCGTGCAGCCCACGGGGCTGACCCTGCTGATGGAGCCGGGACGCTTCATCGTCGGCAATGCGGGCATGCTGCTGACGCGCGTGCTCTATCGGAAGCACAGCGGCGGCCGCGATTTCCTCATCACCGACGCCGGGATGACCGAGCTGATTCGTCCGTCGCATTACGATGCCTACCACCGCATCGAGGCGGTGAACCCCCGTGGCGGCCGCATGACGGCCGACGTCGTGGGACCCGTGTGCGAGAGCGGCGACTTTCTGGCCCTCGATCGTGAGATGGATCAGGCGGACGCGGGTGATCTCCTCGCGGTGTACGACGTCGGTGCGTACGGGTACGTGATGGCG
>JALYXJ010000055.1 GCA_030947165.1 Gemmatimonadota bacterium | reverse complement strand
TCTTCTCGGCGCTCGACCAGCTTCCGTCGGCGCGGCCGGTCGTGGGCTTGTCCGCGCTCGAGCAGCTCGCGCTCACTCCGGGACGTGCGCTTCCGTCGGCGTGCCGCGAGGAGCTCGGGAGCGCGCGATCCAGCGTGGACTTCTCGCGGCTGCTGGCGGTCGACGGCCTCGACTCGCTCGGACGCCTCGGAGGCCGCGTCGTCTATGCCCGTGACTTCGGCGCGCGCAACGCGCTGCTGCGCGACCGGTTCGGCGATCGCGACTGGTACCGAGCGAGGCTTTCGCGTCGCGATGGTACGCTCGAGGTCACTCTCGAGCCACTGGCGCGACCCCTGCTATCGGCGCGCCGGTAGCCAGGCGCTTCACCGCGGCAAACGGCTCTTTCCGGTCGGCTTTCGCCGCTTTTATGATTGCGGCGACGGCCCGCTTCAGATCGCCGCCGTACTTCGCCAGCACCGCATCGAACACGTCGAGATCCGTCAGGTACACGCGGCGCGACATCAGGATGGCGTTGTCGAGCCGCACGCGCTCGATGGCGCGCACGCTGATGGTCTTGAGCTGCGGGCCGAGCTGCTGCACCAGTTGGCGCTTCGCTTCGCCGAACAGGGAGTCGCGGACGGCGATCCGCTCGGCCACCTGCGATGCACCGTCGCCCGGATGCGCCTTGAACACGGAGTCCACGCGCGCGTAGAGATCTGCCCAGAACTGACCGAGCACCTTCTCGTCCTGCCAGCGCGCCACCACCTCCGCCGCGGCCGCGCCCTGTCCGCGGCTCAAGAAGAACCGCTCGGCGCCGCGCGATCCCACGAAGTTCGCGAAGCTCTCGTTGAACACGGCCCCGCCCGGGGCGTAGTAGGTGTTGTGGGTGAGCTCGTGAATCACCGTGTTGGCCAGGGTCAGCGAGTCCGCGCGCAGCGTGGTGGGAAGCAGCGGGTCGTTGAACCACCCGAGCGTGCTGAAGGCTGAGGCGGCGCCGAGATGGGCGTCGAAACCGCGATCGGTCAGCTCGCGCTGTGCGGCACGCGCCTGCGCGAAGTCGAAGAATCCCTTGTATGGCACTCGGCCGACCACCGGAAACCACCAGCTATAGGGCTTCAGTTGGTCTCGGTACGCGCCAGAGAGAACGAGCACGAGGGTGTCGCGGTCGAGCCTGCTGTAGGTCGTGAAGCTCCTGCCCGTGTTGAGCGCCAGGGTGTCCCGGGCAAAGGCGCGAGCGGCGAGCACCAGGTTCAGTTTGGCGCGAAGCGCTGGCGCGGTCGCCGAGTCGGCAGCCAACCCGGGAATGGGCTCGCGTCGCGCCAGAATCTTTCCCTCCTCCCACGCCGCGCGGAGGAGGTACCGCCCGGTCGGCGTGGCGACGAGAAACAGCAGGGCGGCACATAGAACGGCGGCGAGTACATAGCCCGCCGTCCTGAGCCACTTAAGTCGTTTATTTCCAGTCACTTCTAGGCTTCATCGATCATCCGTGCGCCTTTGACGCGAGGGGTCGCGGTCGCTATTCTTTCTAAGATGTCCTTCGTCCATCTCCACTGCCACACGGAGTATTCCCTCCTCGATGGCGCCAACCGCATCGACGACCTGATCGCACGAGCCCTGGAGCTGGAACAGCCGGCGCTCGCGATCACGGATCACGGGAATCTCCACGCGGCGTGGGAGTTTCAGGAGAAGGCCAAGAAAGCCAAGCTCAAGCCGATCATCGGCATGGAGGCGTACGTCGCCCCGGGTGATCGCCGAGTGAAGGGGCGGCCGGCGCCGGGGGTGAAGCCGTACTTCCACCTCGTGCTGCTTGCGCGCGACCTCGTCGGATATAGGAATCTGGTCAAGCTCTCGTCGCTCGCCTATACAGAAGGTTTTTACTCCAAGCCGCGCGTCGATCGCGAGCTGCTGGCGAGGTACAGCGAAGGCCTCATCGTGAGCTCGGCCTGTCTGGCCGGGGAGATCGCGTCGAATCTCGAGGCCGGCAATCCGGACGGCGCGCGCGAGGCCGCACGCTGGTACGCCGACGTCTTCAAGGATCGCTACTACCTCGAAGTGCAGGCCCACGACTCCGAGGGACAGGCCAAGCACAACTCGGCGATCCTCGCCCTCGGCGAAGAGCTCAACCTTCCCGTCATCGCCACCAACGACGCGCACTTCCTGAAGTCCGGCGATCACGACGCACACGACATCCTGCTCTGCATCGGGCTCGGCAAGGACTACAGCGACCAGAACCGGATGCATTACGATCGGGGGCTGTACTTCAAGAGCGCCCCCGAGATTCGTGAGCGCTTTCCCGAGCGCGCCGATGTCCTGGAGAACACGCTGAAGATCGCCGACGAGGCGGGTTTCGCGTTCGAGAAGAAGTACTACGTCCCGTCGTTCCCCCTGCCGCCCGAGGTCAAGACGGAGAACGAGCTGCTCGTGCAGCTTGTCACGGCGGGCGCGCATGAGCGGTATGGCCCGGAACTCTCGGCGGAAGTCATGGAACGGCTGGAGTACGAGCTCGGCGTGATCACGCGGACCGGCTACGCCGGCTACTTCCTGATCGTCTACGACTTCATCAAGGCGGCGCGCGACCTCGACATCCCGGTCGGCCCGGGCCGCGGGTCGGCGGCGGGCTCCCTCGTGGCGTACGCGCTGCGGATCACCGACGTCTGCCCCCTGAAATACGATCTGCTGTTCGAGCGCTTCCTGAATCCGGAGCGCGTCTCGATGCCCGACATCGACGTTGACTTCTGCTTCGAGCGGCGCGGCGAGGTGATCGAGTACGTTCGGCAGAAGTACGGCAAGGAGTCGGTCGGCCAGATCGTCACCTTCGGAACGATGAAATCCCGGGCTGCCATCAAGGACGTCGGCAGAACGCTGGGCTTTACGCCGGCCGAGACCGACGCGCTGGCGAAACTCATCCCGAACGGACCGGCGTTCAACCTGACCGTGAAGGAAGCGATCACGCAGGTGCCGGAGATCGCGAAGGTCTACAAGAGCGACGATCGCTACAAGACGCTTCTCGACTACGCGATCTCGCTCGAGGGGCTGTCGCGACATACCGGTGTGCACGCCGCCGGCGTCGTGATCGCGCCTGGGCCGCTCGACGACTACGTCCCGATCGCCACCGTCTCGAGCAAGGGCGCCGGCGCGGGCAGCGACGAGACGGTCATCGTCACGCAGTACGACATGAACTGTCTCGAGCATGCTGGCATGCTCAAGATGGATTTCCTGGGGCTCACGACGCTCACGGTGATCCGCGACGCGTTGGACAACATCCAGGCGCGGACGGGCACGCGGCCAAACCTCGACGCCGTCGACATGGCCGACCCGAAGACGTACCAGATGCTGCGCGCCGGTCGCACGACGGGGGTGTTCCAGTTCGAGTCGCCCCTCGCGACGGACATGCTGCGCGCCATCCGGTGCGACAGCTTCGACGATCTCGTGGCGTCCAACGCGCTGCTGCGCCCGGGCCCGCTCGACGCCGGCATGCACAAGGTCTACCAGCGCCGCAAGCGAGGCGAGGAGGCAGTCAGCTACGCCCTCCCCGAGCTCGAGCCGATCCTCAAGCCGACGTACGGCGTCATCACCTATCAGGAGCAGGTGATGCGTCTGGCGCAGACGCTCGCCGGCATCTCGCTCGCCGAAGCCGACGTCCTCCGCAAAGCGGTCGGCAAGAAGGACGCGGAGCTCATCAAGGCGGAGCTGGGCACGTTCACCTCGAAGGCGATCGCGCGCGGCTACGACCGCAAGATCATCGAGGAGCTCGCCGGACAGATCGAGACCTTCGGGCGGTACGGCTTCAACAAGTCGCACTCGGTCGCCTACTCGGTCATCTCCTTCCACACGGCGTGGCTCAAGGCGCACTTCCCCGCCGAGTTCATGGCGGCGATCCTCTCGTCGTCGATCGGCGACACGGACTCGGTGGTGAAGTTCATCAACGAGGCGCGGGAGCTGGGAATCGAGGTGCTGCCGCCGGACGTGAACGAGTCGGGCTACAAGTTCACCGTCCTCGACGCGAAACGCATTCGCTTCGGGCTCGGCGCCATTAGGAACGTCGGTCGCGGGGCGATCGACTCGATTCTCGCCGCGAAGCGCGAGACACCGTTCGAGACCTTCTTCGACTTCACCGACCGGGTCGACCTGCGCCTCTGCAACAGACGCGTCTTCGAGGCGCTGATTGCCTCCGGTGCTCTCGATGGCCTCGGCGGGCATCGCGCCCAGTACTGGCACGCGCTGGACAGCGCGATGCAGGAGGCCTCGCTCAAGCAGCAGGAGCGGGAGATGGGCCAGGTGTCCCTGTTCGGCGGGCCGGTGGACGGCGGCGACGTCGCGTCGCACGCCCCGCGCGTGCTGCCCAACGTGGCGCCGATGGCCGAGTCCGAGCGGCTCACGCGGGAGAAGGAGATCCTCGGCTTCTACATCAGCGGGCACCCACTGGAGCCGTATCGGATCGAGTGCGAGCTGTTCGCCACGCACACCGTGAGCCAGCTCGGCACGTGGACGCCCGAGCCGATCTCCATGGGGGTGGTGGTCACAGCCATCAAGCGGCAGATCAGCAAGCGGTCGGGAGCTGAATTCGCCCGGTTGACAGTTGAGGATTTTTCGGGATCTTCGGAGGTACTGGTCTTCCCCGAGAGCTGGGGCCTGTTGTCCGACCGTGTCCGCAGCGACATCCCCGTCCTGATGAAGGGGGGCTACTCGAAGCGCGACCAGGACGCCGACAGCCCCACGTTCATCGTGGAGTCGGTGACGCCGTTCGCCGAGCTGCGGTTGAACGGGCAGGTCTCCATCGCGATCGACATGGCGATGGGCGACGGCATGGCTCCCGAGGTGATGGGGGAAGTGCGCGCGGTGATCGACGCCCATGCAACGCCGCATTCGGGTGCGCCACCGCTCGAGCTCAGATGGAACGATGGCAATGGGACGCGGGCGCGCCTGAAGTCGCGCACGCTCAGACTCGCGGCCACCCAGGCCGCGCTGACCGACTTGCGGGCGCTCCTCGGTGAGGATCACGTCCGCCTTGTGCGCGGGAGCTGACACGGATGGCGACTGCGACCTTGGAGTTCGAGAAGCCGATCTTCGAGCTGGAGAAGCAGATCGACGAGCTCAAGAAGCTCGCCGGCGAACGCCAGCTCGACGTCGTGAAGGAGATCGCGCCGCTCGAAGCGAAGCTCGTGGAGCTGCGCGAGGAGATCTACAAGAGCCTCACACCGCTGCAGCGCGTGCAGGTGGCGCGCAGCAACAAGCGGCCGCTCACGGAAGACTACCTGCGCCTCTGCTTCACCGATTGGATCGAGCTCCACGGCGATCGCGCCTTTCGTGAGGACGCGGCGATCATCGGCGGCTGGGCGCGGCTCGACGGCGAAACGGTGATGGTGATCGGCCATCAGCGCGGCCGCGACACGAAGGAGAACCTCCGGCGCAACTTCGGGATGCCGCATCCCGAGGGCTACCGCAAGGCACTCCGCCTCATGAAGCTGGCCGAGAAGTTCCACGTGCCCGTGATCACGTTCATCGACACACCGGGCGCGTGGCCCGGCCTCGGCGCCGAGGAGCGCGGCCAGAGCGAGGCGATCGCGCGCAACCTGTTCGAGATGAGCCGGCTCGAGACGCCGATCATCGCGACGGTGATCGGCGAGGGCGGCTCCGGCGGCGCGCTCGCGCTCGGCGTCGCCGATCGGGTGAACATGCTCGAGAACGCCGTCTACTCGGTGATCAGCGTGGAGGGCGCGGCCGCGATCCTCTGGAAGGACGGCAAGCTCGAGAATCGCGAACGCGCTGCCACTGCGCTCCGCATCACGGCACCGGATCTGTTCGAGCTTCGCGTGATCGACGAGATCATCGCCGAGCCCCCCGGTGGCGCGCACGCGAACCATGAGCTCACCGCCGCCGCTCTCCAGGAGACGCTGTTGCGACAGCTCGACGACCTGCGCCGGCTCAAGCCCGACAAGCTGGTGCGCCGCCGCCGGGAAAAGTTCCTGCGCATGGGCCAGTACGTCGAGTAGCGTGTCCCTCCTCGTCGAAGTCGCGTTCAAGGGCAACCGCAAGGAATTCTTCGTCTGGGAGTCGGACGAGAGTCCTCCGCGCGCCGCACCCGTGATCGTCGATGCCGATCGCGGCGAAGATCTCGGGCGCGTACACTCGGTCGGTCCCGAAGCGGAGCAACGGTCCGCCAAGGTCCCGCACGGCCTGCTCGGCGCGCCGGCCACTCGCGTCGTCAAGCGACTCGCCACGACCGACGAGCTGCGCCGGCACGAGGAGCTCCGCTCCAGCGACGACGAAGCGCGCCGCAAGGCGATGGAGCGGGTGAAGGCGAACGCGCTCGTCATGAAGATGACCGACGCCGAATGGCAGTGGGACCGGAAGAAGCTCACGTTCTACTTCACCGCCGAGAAGCGGGTGGATTTCCGGACGCTCGTGCGCGAGCTGGCGTCGATGTTCCGCACGCGCATCGAGCTCAAGCAGATCGGCGTACGAGACGAGGCGAAGCGGCTGGACGGCATCGGGAGATGTGGCCGTCAGTATTGTTCGGCGTCCTGGCTGCCTGAATTGCGTCCGGTGAACCTCGGCGTGGCGAAGGACCAACGGCTCTCGCTGAACCCCTCGCAGATCTCCGGAGCGTGCGGGCGGCTGATGTGCTGCCTGCGCTACGAGCACGAGTTCTACGTGCAGAGCCGCCGGAAATATCCCAAGGAGGGCAAGGTCGTGCGCACGTCGCTCGGCGAAGAGAAGGTCGTGGCGAACGACATCTTTCGTGAGCGGGTCACGCTTCGGGGCGTCGAAGGCGAGATGCGGACGATTCCGTTGGAGGAGTTGCGCGACGAGATGATGGCGTCGGGCGACGCGCTCGCCGCGGCGCTCGAGGCAGCCTCGCACGAGGCACCACGCGAGACGAGCGTGGACGAGACGGAGGAGCTGGTCGAGCTCGAGTCGCACGGCGTGGAGG
>JALYXJ010000048.1 GCA_030947165.1 Gemmatimonadota bacterium | reverse complement strand
GCATCAGCACAATGTACGACGTGTCGCCCGACGGGCAGCGATTCGTGATCGTGCGGTAGTCAGGAGTACGCTGTTCGTCTCGGTCACGTCGCCGGCGCGAGCGCGAGCGTCATGAACACGCTGTTCGGATCGGGCCGATAGTCGCCGAACGGCGCGCACTCGACGAAGCCATGGCGCGCGTACAGCGCGCGGGCCGGCGCGAAAAACGGCCACGATCCTGTCTCGAGGCTCACGCGCGACATGGCGCGCGTCTCTGCGGCGGCGATGATGTGGCGCAGGAGGGCTGTCGCGACCCCTCGGCGCCGCACCGCCTCGGCCGTGTGCATCGACTTCACCTCGCCATGATCGGCGCTCAGCGCCTTGAGCGCGGCCACGCCGACGAGGACGTCGTCCTCCCACGCAGACCAGAAGGTCACCTCCGGCGCTCGCAGAGCCGACAGGTCGAGGGCGTGCGCGCTCCCGGGCGCCGTCTCGGCCGTCGCCCGTGCCATGTGAGTGCGCAGGAGCTCGATCACTCGCGGATCGTCGAGACCACCTTCGAGGATGCGCATCACCCCGGCGTCGGGATCCGGGCCGGACCGAGCGCGCGCCGCGCGGTGCCGGTTTCCAGGTCGCGTTGGGCATCGGCCAGCCGTCCAACGTCCTCGCCGATCAGCCGCGCCGCGTCGATCAGCGTGGTGAGCGGGGCCAGGTCGCTCGCCCCGGCGTGCAGCCGCAGCAGGTCGATCCTGATCCCTTCCAGCGCAGCCACGCTCTCCGCCAAATGCGCCGCGGCGGCGTTGCGCCGCGTCTCGAGCACGCCGGCGTCGTCGGAACCGGACGGCGCGAGTGCCGCGATCACCTCGATCTCCGCCCGCGCCTCGGCGGCCCGCGCCTCGAGCGCCGCGACCGTCGCCGGCAGCTCGGCGAGCTGCTCGCGGAACGCCTTTGGCAGCGCGGCGAAGAGCTCGGATGCCGCGAGGCCGAGGACGGCTTCGGTGGCGCGGAACGCTCCGCCGCCAACTGCACGCGAGCGATCGGGGGCGCCGAGCCGCCGTGCGATCCATTCGCCCGCTCGGCTGTTCCACAGGCGCTCGCGGATCCCCGTCTGCCACCAGTCGCGAATCCCGTCGGGAATGAACTGGACGCCGAGCGCATTGCTCACCGCTCCAAGCAGCAGCGTGCTGAACATGGGCACGAGAATCCAGACGGCCCCGCCCCTGTTCTCGTGGATCGTGCCCTGGAGGAGCAGCCCGAACGTGACGGCGAGCCAGGTCGCCGAGGCCACGGTGCCGAGTCGCAGGATGCGGTGTGAACGAGGTTCCTCGTCCACCCGCGCGAGCGCCTCGGTCTCGGCTCGCTCGCGCCGCGCGATCGCGAGCGCCGAGCGCAGGTCGGCGAGAGAGTGGCCGGCGAGGAACTGCCGGCGCGCCTGATTGAGGTGGAAGCCGACGATCGGCAGGAGGGGCAGCGAGGTGATCCCGGCGAGGAATACGATGTCCCCCGGCCCGGCGGGCCGGTTGCCGGTCACCCAGGCGATCAGGTTTGCCAAGGTGAGCACGCCGAACCCCCCGGACCACCCCATGTAGGGGACGAGGAGCGGGTTCCGCGTACCGAGCCAAGCGCGCAGCGTAGGCGGCAGTGCGGGGCGCGCCTCGGGCGTGGGAGCGAGGGCCGCCGCCATCGCCTCACCGTCCGGGAAGCGGCCAGCCGGGTCACGATCGAGACACCGGTCGATCGCGGCGCCCAGTGCGGGGGGGAGCCCCGGCGCCGCGCGCAGGACGCTGGGGGACGCCTCGGTCGCCTGTCGGAGGAGCAGCGCCGGCACGCTCGACGCCTCGAAGGGGAGCCGGCCACTCACGGCGAGGAATCCGACCACGCCGAGCGCATAGATGTCGCTGCGCCCATCGATCGGCTCGTTCGCGGCCTGCTCCGGACTCATGAAGTTCGCCGTCCCCATGATCTTGCCGGGATCGGTGTCGGGGCCCGGGTGTGCACCGCCGTGGGCGATGCCGAAGTCGGTGACGAGCGCTCGGCCGGTGCCGGCCTCCAGCAGGATGTTGTCCGGCTTGATGTCGCGATGGACGATGCCGCGACTATGCGCGTAGGCGAGCGCCCAGGCGACCTCGCGCAGCACGCGTGTGGCGTCGGCCGGCGGAAGGGGACCGCGCGTGCGGAGTCGCTCACCGAGCGTCTCGCCATCTACGTAGCTCATGACAAAGAAGACGAAGCGGGTGCCCGCGGCGCCGTGCGCCGCGGGCGCCGACGCCTCGCCGACGCGATGGATGGGGACGATGTGCGGGTGCGAGAGTCCCGCGGCGGTGCGCGCCTCCCGCACGAATCGGTCGCGCGGTTCGGCGGTGCGCGCGAGGTGCGACGGGAGCACCTTGATCGCGACGTCGCGATCCAGCTGCACGTCGCGCGCGAGGTACACGATGCCCATCCCTCCTCGGCCGAGCTCGCGCTGGAGGGAATACTCACCGGCGAGGGCCGCCTGGAGCTCGAGGAATTCGCCGGAGGGCTGTGTCATGCCGGTACTACGAAGCAGGGGCGATGCCGTTTCGCTGCCAGGCGTCCAGAGGCATTCTTTCCGCACGATTAAAGGAGTAGCCATGAGTAAGGTCGTTGTGGTCATCGGGGCAGGGCTGATCGGTCAAGCAATCGCGCGGCGCGTCGGTGTCGGCAAGCACGTCCTGTTGGCCGACATGCGCCCGGACAACGCGAACGCGGCAGCCGAGGTCATGGGGAACGCCGGCTACGACGTGAGCGTCGCGACGGTCGACGTGTCCTCGCGCGAGGCCGTGCGTGGGCTCGTCGAGACGGCCACGGCGCTGGGCGAGATCACCGGGCTCATTCATGCGGCTGGGGTTTCCCCCAGTCAGGCGTCACCGGCGACGATTCTCAAAGTCGACCTGTACGGGACGGCGGTCGTGCTGGAAGAGTTCGGGAACGTCATCGGCCGTGGCGGGGCGGGTGTCGTCATCGCGTCGCAGTCGGGCCATCGCCTTCCCCCGCTTACCGTCGAGCAGAACAAGTCGTTGGCCAAAACGCCGGTCGAGGAATTGCTCCGTCTTCCCTCCTGCAGCTCGACAAGGTCACGGATTCTCTCAATGCGTACCAACTCGCGAAGCGAGGGAACTCGCTGCGGGTGATGGCCGAGGCCGTTCGCTGGGCCACGCGGGGCGCACGGGTGAACACGATCAGCCCGGGTATCATCATGACCCCGCTTGCCAGGGACGAGCTGAGCGGGCCACGAGCGGAAAAGTACCGTCGCATGATCGAGATGTCCCCCGCCAGGCGTGAAAGAATGCGTGCAACCCTCATGTACGGCGCTGGCGATGTCCGCGTCGAAAATGTACCCGACGCCCGAATCATCGAGCGCACCGACGCACTCGTCGCGGTGACTCGTGCCTGCGTCTGCGGCAGCGACCTGTGGCCGTACCAGAAGATGGAGCACAGTGGGACTGGCAATCGTATGGGCCACGAGTTCATCGGCGTCGTGGAGGCCGTCGGTGCGGACGTGCGCAAGGTCAGGAAGGGGGACCTCGTCATCGCGCCATTCGCGTGGTCCGACGGTACCTGCGAGTTCTGCCAGCAGGGATTGCAGACCTCATGTCTTCACGGCGGATGGTGGGGCGGCACCAAGCTCGACGGAGGTCAAGGCGAGGCGGTACGCGTTCCACAGGCGGACGGCACTCTCGTCGCGATACCCGTGGGCCGGGATCATGCGCTGATGCCGTCGCTCCTGACGCTCACCGATGTGATGGGCACCGGCCATCACGCGGCGCTCTCGGCCAGGGTCGCGCCAGGCAAGAGCGTTGCCGTGGTGGGCGACGGCGCGGTCGGGCTGTGCGCCGTGATCGCTGCGCGTCGACTTGGGGCGGAGCAGGTCATCATGCTCGGGCGCCGCGCCGACCGGATTGCCCTGGCTCGCGAGTTCGGTGCGACGGACATCGTCAGCGAGCGTGGCGAGGACGCGGTCGAGCGCGTGCGCAAGCTGACCGGCGGCCTCGGAGCCCACTCGGTACTCGAGTGCGTCGGCCACGAACAGTCGACGATCACGGCGCTGAGCATCGCTCGGCCCGGTGGGGCGGTCGGACGTGTTGGCGTACCTCAGAACGCGACGGTGCCAGTGGCGCTGCCGACGTTCTTCGCCAACATCACCATCTCGGGCGGACCGGCACCGTGCGGGCATACATGGAAGAGCTGCTGCCCGACGTGATGGAAGGTCGGATTCAGCCGGGCCGCGTGTTCGATCGAGTGACGACCATCGATGGTGTGCCCGACGGCTACCGGGCGATGAACGATCGCGAAGCGATCAAAGTGATGATCACGTTCTGATCGTACCTCGCGTGTTGCCCAGCACGACCGCCGCATTGCGCTTGAGGCCACTGAGCTTGGCGCGCTTCATCGGCGAGTGCCTGAACGCGGCGGAGAACTCCTCCTGCGTCATCGCGAGCAACTCGTGCGCGAGCGTGGGGGCATCCTTACCCGCGATCGCCGCGCGCGGTGCGAACTCCGGAACCTTGTTCGGCTGCGCGAACCGCACGTTCCACGGGCATACCTCCTGACAGATGTCGCACCCGTAGATGAGTGCGCCGACCTGCTCCCGCAGCTCCACCGGTATCTCACCCTTCAACTCGATCGTGAGATACGAGATGCAGCGCGTCGCATCGAGGGTGCGCGGGGCGACGATCGCGTCCGTGGGGCAGGCATCGATGCAGCGCGTGCAGGTGCCGCAGCGATCGGCCTCGAAGGGCGCATCCGCCGCGAGCTCGATGTCGAGCACGAGCACGCCGAGAAAGAAGAAGGAGCCGAGGGACGGGTTGAGCAGGTTGGTGTTCTTGCCGAACCAGCCGAGCCCGGCGCGCCGCGCGAGGTCGCGCTCGAGGATCGGCCCCGTGTCGACGTAGGGCTTGCCGGCGATCCGGCGTCCCGCATCGCGCTCCACGCGCGCATGCAGCTCGCGCAGCCGCGCCTCCATCACATCGTGATAGTCGTCGCCCCGCGCATAGCGCGCGACGGGCCCGGACGGCTCCTTTCCGCCATAATCAAGCGCGACGACGATCGCGTGCGTGGTGCCCGCGAGCGCGAGCCGCGTATCGCGTCGCTTCTCCGCGTCGCGCGACAGATAGTCCATCGTGCCCGCATACCCGTCCGCCAGCCACTCCTCGAAGAGCACGGAGGTCTGGGCGGGGCCGAGCGGCGCGATCCCCACGAGGTCGAACCCGAGCGCGAAGGCGTGCGCCTTGGCGAGCGTGGACAGCTCCGACGCGGCCGGCGCAGCCGCGGCAGCCGCCGGCGCGTCGATCATGACGTGCGGCCCCGGACCGCCCAGCGCGCGTAGCGGACGATGTCCTCCATCGGCGGTACCGTGTCGGCATCGCCATAGGCGGTGTGCATGCGCCATCGCACGTAGTCGAGCGCCGGAAGCGGGAGAAACGGGGGCCGACGCCACCAGCCGCGGCGCCGGAAGCGCCACGCGACGCGCACCAGCGCCGCGCCCGTGCGCGGAGAGCGGAGGGCGCGAAGGGCGAGGCGCAGGAAGAGGCGGGTCCAGCTCATCGCTGGAAGTTGCCCGGTTGCGACCCCTCGATCAACTCGCGCGGACGTGACGTGACCGGTCGATGACCGGCCGTTGACTCGCGGTGCATAGGCTGACGGCGTCGAAGGACCCCTCGTCGCCCTCCATAGGAGCCGCCATGCATCCGCGCACCCTGATGTTCGCCCTGCTCGCGTTCGCCCGCCCGTTGCACGCCCAGCTCGCCGAAGCACAGCCGGGAGCGCGCGTGCGCCTGGAAGCACCCGGCATCGTCGCCGGGCGGTACGAGGGAACGGTGCTCACGAGAAACGGGGACACCCTGCGAGTGGGCGGACCCAACAGCCAACCGGTGATGGTTCCGATCGATCGACTCACCGCGTTCGAGGTGAGCCGCGGGAGCAGCCGAACGCTCGGCGCCCAGCATGGAGTCGCCTGGGGTTCCGCAGTCGGGCTGGCTCTCGGTCTGGCCGTACTCTCCTCCTTCACGGAGTGCAGCACGTGCAGCGATGACTCCTCGGGAAAGGCCGGTTTCGTGCTCTACATGACGACAAGCGGCGCGCTGTGGGGCGCCGGACTCGGTGCGTTGATCGGACGGGAGCGGTGGGAGCGATTCGATCTTGCTCCTCGCCCCATCACCGGACTCCAAGGCGGCCGGCCCAGCTTCGGTCTGAGCGTGCAGCTCTGACCGGGGCGCGACGCCGACGACGGTCGTTTTTTAGAGGAAGGACCTCCCGTCCATCAGGGCGGGCGGACGCACCCCGAGCGCAGCGAGCGTGCTGGCGAAGAGATCCGTCGTCCGGCGCGGCTGACGGACCGGCGGGCGGTTCGTGAGCAGCGGCACGAGCATATGATCGCGATGCAGCGCGCCGTGCGCACTCCGGTGCGGGATCGGCTCGTACCGGTCGCGGAAATCGTAGCCGGGAGTGGCGGACAGGATCAGGTCGCCCGCGCGGGCCGACGCGGTCAGCGCGGCGATCTGCACGATCGCGTCGGGATATGCCCCGTGCCGGGTGGCATCGTATGCGTCGTCGGCGGTGCCTTCCACGTCGGCGCCGACGTCGAGCGGGTCGCCTCGCGTGCGGCCGTACCGGAAGTGATCGCCAGCCCGCTCCACCACGGCCGCTCCCCGCTCGCCGCTGCGCACCTCGCAGCGGTTGTCGGAGAGCGGCAGCAGCAGCAGGTCCACCGACGGCCGGGCAAGCAGCGCACCGGCCAGCTGGCTCCACTTGGAGGCGAGTGCTGCCCATCCGGCCCGGGTGCGCTCCTTCAGCTCCACGTACACGTGTGCCATCGCGTTGCCGCTCACCATGATCGCGGCGTCGGGCGCGACGCGCATCGACCACGGATGTGCCACGATGCGATGTCCCTCGTTCGCGACCGCGCCGGCGATGTCGTCATGGGTGTGCACCGCCGAGTGGCCGTGGTCACTCACGATCCAGAGATGCGTGTCGTTCCAGTAGTCACCGCGCTCGGCGTCGTGCCGCAGGCGTGCGGCCACATCGTCCACGATCCGCAGCGCATCGCGCACGAGCGCATGCTCGTGGCCGAGCGCGTGCGAGGCCTTGTCGATGCCGGTGAGCGCGGCGAACAGATAGTCGGGCCGCTCCAGCCGCATCCGCTCCACGACGGTGTGTCCCACCTCGCGGTCGAGATCGAGCCAACCTTCGGCGCGCCCGCGAAAATGAGTCAGCGCGGCACGCAGCGCGGACCAGCCCGAGACGCCGCCGATGCGCCGACGACTGGGGAGCCCGCGTGTGACCACGCTCAGCGCCGCGATGCTGTTGGGCACCAGCTCGAAGATGGTCGGCGCGGCCGGATCGAGATCGCGGTCGATGCGGCCCATCTCGTACCCCACGTAGCTGCGTGCGTGATCGGGCCATCCCGCCGCGGTCCGCGCGCGATCGTACCAGCGCAGGCCGGGCACGCCGATCGGGCCGGGAAAGCGGCCGAGCAGAAAGGGCGTGTAGGCGGGTCCGGTGACCGATGGAAAGACGGACGTCACCTCGTGGAGTCCGCCCTCCTCGCGCAATCGGCGCAGCGCCGGCAGTCCCGTGAGATCGCCGGTGAGCGCGTCAGGGCGGGCGCCGTCGGCGACCAGCAGTATCACGGGCATCGGCGAAGAAAAGCGACGCGACACCAACACGGCAAGCGCAGAGCGCTCCGTCGCTGGCGCGAGACGCCGCCCCCCGACTACACTCCCGCATGGCAACTCGCAAACAGGGCTCGACACGCTCGAGCAAGGACACGGGCGACGATGCGCCGCGCCCGAACGGGGGGAACGGGGGAGGGGCACGCGGCGCAAAGCGTGGAGGGAACGAGGGCCAGCGCTCGCCACGCACCGCCACGGGCAAGCGCGGTGATCCGGCCCAGCTCGCCGCGGCGCAAGCCGAGTCTCGCGAGGGGCTGAGGGAGCGCACGGAAGAAGGGCATCGCGCCGCCGGCCGTACGCCGCCGTCGCAGACCGGCGCGCGACGGAGCGCCGGCGCCGTGCGGAAGATCGACGACGATCTGCGTGACTTCGTCGGTCCCGTCACCGAGGACGAGAAGC
>JALYXJ010000014.1 GCA_030947165.1 Gemmatimonadota bacterium | reverse complement strand
TCGACGGCTTGAACCGCAGCTTCGTCGTATCGCCCCACACGATGTACGTGCCCGAATCCGAGAAGAACGACTCCTCGGCGGTCACCAGGTTGCGGAGGTCCGACTTCATCGCCGCCGTGTACGCCTTGGTCTTCGTGTTGGCGAACTTCGGAATCGCGATCGCGGCCAGAATGCCGATGATCACGACCACGATCAGCAGCTCGATGAGCGTAAAGCCCGTGCGCTTGGTCATTTGGGAATCCCTGGAGTTATCGAGGCAACGACGGCGCGGGCGCCGTCGAGGAACGAACCGCTGGTGGGATGACGACGGCCTGTTAGGCAACGGGCGGACCGCGCCGGTCGACCCGCGCAAGACACGGTCTGGCAATCAGTTGCGATCGTCGGAACCAGCCTGCGCCGAGCCAGCGCTGCGGGAAATCGCGGCTTCCTGAGCAGAATGCGACACGCCCGCGACCTGCGCCGACCGGTTCTTCCACCGCCGGCGTCCGAGCGCGCTGTCCGCGACCACGAGGGCGCCTCGAATGCGGCGACCTTCGCCGGCGGATGCCACGCCCAGGGCTTCGAGCGCTGCGGTCCTGGACTCGTCCCACCGACCGAGACGGGCCAGGCACTCCACGTACTGGTAGCGGCCTTCGCTCAAGCGAGACTCCACGGCGTACGTCCATGTGAGCAGCGCCGTAGTCGGTCCGCACATCCCCGCGCGATAGTAGTCCGATGCAATCGCCAGCATCATCGGAACGTCGTACGGAAAGAGTCGAATCGCCCGCTTGTACTCCAGCTCCGTCTCGCGCCGCCGGTAGTGCGACCCGATGTGCCGGCCACGGAGAAAGTGGGCGCGGTAGCCATTCGGCTCGTCCTTCACGAGCTGGTCGAAGAAGACATCGTTGTTCTTCCATACCCGCTGCCGATCGATGCTCTTCATCAGCCCGAGCGTGAGCAGCACGCCGAGCGCCGCGAGCGTCGCCACGCGCCCGCGCACGGGCCCGCGCATCAGCTGCACCACGATTGCGCCGGCGATCAGCACGACGCCCACGCTCGGGAAGAACAACGTCCGCTCGGCCGTCACGAAGCCTGCCGGCAAGAGAAGATTGCTGGCTGGCAGGAACGCGATCATCAGCCACAACAGGCCGAAGCTCACGACCGGCGCGCGCTTCCGCAGCGCCGCGGCCAGCAGCACACAGCCGGCGATCACGAAGATGCCCGGCAGTTGCGCGACATCGAAGCCCTTCTGCACCACGACCTCGGTGGGCGAGTAGTCACCACTCAGGTGCGATGGGAACACGAGCAGCCGGGCGATGCGGGGGATCTCCGTCATCATCGTCGCGACCCGATCGGCGGACGACATGTGCAGAAAACGGAACACCGGATAGGGAACGAAGCCGGCGAAGTCCTTTTGCACCAGGCCGCGCACGAAGAGGTACGTCAGCGAGACAGCGACAATGAGAAGGGCGAACTGGCGCATCGCGATCACTCGACTGCGCCAGGCGCCGTCCTGGATCACCGTGAGCTCGGCCGCAAGGAGCAGCCCCGGCAGCACGATGGCGTGCTCCTTGGAGAAGAGGCCGATGGCATAGAGCGCGAGCACGCTGGCGGCATCGCGTGGCCGAAGCCATCCACGACGGCGTGCGCGGAGATAGATCCCCATCGCGAGGGTGAGACAGAGCGCGACGAGGAGCTCGGACTGCCCCACGACGTTGCCTGTGACCTCGACGTGCACGGGATGCACGGCGTAGAGCGCGGCGGCTGCCCACGCCGCCGCGGCGGGCAGGATTGCGGCCGCACACCGCTGCACCGCGAGCGCCGTGGCGACGGCGAGAACGATGTTGACGAGATGGAAGATCCACGGTGCACCACCGCCAGCGACCCACTGCAGCGTGAACAGCGATGTCACGACAGGGCGATAGCCGTCTCCCCCGAGTTCGCGCGGCCAGTACGTCTCACCGAACAGCTTGAGCAGGTTGCGCAGTTGATGGACGTGCTCATTCGAGAGAATGACGTACCGATCGTCGAACGTGAAGTCGTGTCCGATGCTCGTGACCGTCGCGCCGAGCGCGAGCGCGGCCACGACACCCGCTCCCACCCAGTCGCGTCGCGTCATCGGATGAGCGCGAACTTCACGATGTGCCAGATCGCGGCCACCCCGTCGCGCCAGTTGATCTTCTTGCCCTCGGCGTACGTCCGTCCGGCATAGGAGATCGGCACCTCATAGATGCGGGCATCACACTGCGCGAGGCGCGCCGTGATCTCGGGCTCGAACCCGAACCGGTCCGACGTGAGGTGCAGCCCGCGCGCGAGGTCGCCGCGCACGGCCTTGTAGCACGTCTCCATGTCGGTGAGGTTCAGGTTCACCAGCATGTTGCAGAAGGTGGTGAGGATGGTGTTGCCCACGGAGTGCCAGTAGTAGAGCACACGGTGCGGGCCGCCCAGGAACCGCGACCCGAAGCACGCGTCGGCCTTGCCGACGATGATGGGCTGCAGGAGAGCGGGCCAGTCCTGCGGATCATACTCCAGATCCGCGTCCTGCACGATCACGATGTCCCCGGTGCTCGCGGTGAGCGCGGTGCGGATGGCCGCTCCCTTCCCGCGATTGTGCGGTTGCAGGATCAGGCGGTGGATGTAGCCCGCCTGATGGAGCTCGACGAGGCGCTCGCGCGTACCATCCGTGGAGCAGTCATCCACGCAGATGATCTCGGTGCGCACGGAGGATGCGTGCACGCGGTCGAGGATCGTCTCGATCGTGTTGCGCTCGTTGTACACGGGAATGAGCACCGACAGGCGCAGCGTGGCGGGGTCGAGCGGAGTGAGCTCCCGTGGCTTCGCGGCGAGGGTCAGCGCGGGACGGCTGTCGTTGGTCATCGGGGAAGTACGGTGAAAGCAGCACCGCCGGGATACTCCTCCCCGGACGACAACCGTGGTCGGGGTGGTACAGCGAGTGACGCGGCGGCCTCGTAGCTTCCCGCCGTGCCCACCACGACGGCGCGCACCGGGTATGCGTCGAGGATCGACGAGAGGTCTTCGGACGGGCTCGACGGCCGGCCGGTCAGGTACTGTGCGGTCGTGAAGCTGCGCGCCGGTACGGTGCGACGTCCGGTGTAGAGGAAGATCGTTCCGTCGTCGTCGGCGGCGACGAGGTCGGCCGGTGTGGTGTGTCCGAGCGTCCACTGCACGGCCCCCTCGATGCGCCGAGTGCTGCCGCGCGCGATGCTCGACCACCAGCGCCCGCGAAAACCGCGCGCTTCGTACGCCGCATAGCCTACGACGAGCCACGCGGCCGCCGCCGCCACAACGGCCCGCCGCACCGGTCTCGATGCGAGCGACGCTTGCCATGCCGCACGCGCACCAGCCGCGAGGAGGAGGAGGAACAGCGGCCAGATGCCCCAGAGGAAGCGCGACGGAGCGCCGGGCCATAACAGCACGATCACGAGGTAGCCGGCCAGGAAGAGCAGCGTGACCGGGATGCGTCGCCACTCGGCGCGTGCGCCGAGCGCCATCATCCCGCCGAGCAGGAGCAGCGTGGCCGCGTGCGCGAACGTGCCGCGCATGGGCGAGAAGAGCACGGCGAACATGCCGAGCGACTCGTCGACCGTCTTCCCCAGTGTCAGTGCGAGAATGCGCGGCCCCATCGAATGGTAGCCCTGCATCCACCAGCGTGTGTAGGAGTCATATTGGCCGAGGAGCGGCGCCGGCAGCGTGCCGCCGTGGCGAGCGCTCCAGAGCTGCCACGGCAACAGGCAGGCGATGGCCACGCCGCCCACGGTAGCCGCATCGCGCCACCGCCGTCGCACCAGCAGCACGACCGCACTCGCGGGGATGAGCACGATGCCATGCGTCCGCACCAGCGCGCACAGCGCGATCGCCGCGCCGAGCCCGGCGAGCCGGCCAGGCGAGATCGGCTCTTCCACCGCCCGCTCGACCTCCGGCAACAGGAGTACGAGCAGCGTAAGGAAGAACAGTTCCGAGAGCAGCATGCTGCCGAGGATCAGCAGCGGCATGCTGACGGCCGTGACGACGCCCGCGGCGATGGCGAGGCGAGGGTCGCCCAGTCGAATGCGAGCGTACCGCGCCACGCCCGGTGTGATCACCGCGAGGCAGAGGGCGTTGAACGCCTTGAAGACGATCAGGTTGGCAGGGAATGTTGGCGCCATGCGCCAGAGCGCCGCCAACGCCAGCGGATAGCCTGGCGGGAAATGCGTCGCCGCGGGGGAGCCAGGGAGGTTGAGAAACCGGATCCCGTGCCCCTCGGCGATCGAGCGCGCGAGGATGACGTAGAATGCGTCGTCGGCGAACACCCCGACCGGCGCCCCGTCGATGACGAGCACGCCCATGGAGAATCCGAGTGCGGCCAGTCCGATCATCGCGATCGGCCACCAGGCGAGCTGCCGGGCGGCGGCCTCGATGCGCGGCTCGGATTCGATCGCGACAGCCGTCATCGCTCCACCCTGAACACGGCGGCGCCCGGCAGCCCGGGCAGTTCTCGCAGCGCAGGCCGCGCCGTTCCCAGCGTGCGCGCCGCCACCTGCACTTGCGGCATGAGTGAGACCACGTAGTGCGCGGGCACCGCCTGCAGCATGGCCATCAACGTGTGACGGTCATCCTCCGGCGTCCGCGGCTTCAGGTATTCCATCGCCGTGAAGTCGCCGGGCGGCGCCGAACGCCGTCCCGTGAACAGCATCACCACCTCTTCGCACTCCGCGAGCACGATGTCCGTCGGCGCGGTGTTGTGGCGCACCCACTCCACGACAGGAATCGCCTGGCGCGCTGCACGACGGGCGGGTCGCTCCCATTCGCGCACGGCGAACGCGCGCGTCTCCGTGTGGAGCACGGCGACGAACGGCAGGACCAGAGCAACGACGAGCGCCGCGCGCGGCCTGCGCGCGCCGACGCGGGTGAACGCCCACTCGGCGCCGAGCACTGCGAGCACCACGACGAAGGGCCACACGGCCCAGACATATCGCCACGGCGTGCCGGCGATGATCAGCACGATCCCGAGGTAGAGCGCGAGGAATAGGATGGTCACCGGTGCGCGCCGCGCCGCGCGTGCGGCACCGGCGAGCACGAGACCGGCGAACAGCAGCAAGGCGACCATGCCGAGGGGCGACGGCAGACCGGGCAGCACACGGTCGCCGAGCAGGAGCCAGAGCTCGCGCAGGTTGATCTGTACCGTCTGCCCCAGGAGCGTGGAGCCGCCGGCGCGCAGACCCTCCACGAACCAGCCGGCGTAGGAGCCGTATGCGCCGCGCAGGGGCGGCGCGACCAGCTCGGCGCTTCGCGTCCAGAGATTCCACGGGAGCTGGACCATTATGGCCGCGCCCACGAAGAGCGCGGGACAGCGCCATGCACGACGGTACAGGAGCAGCAGCACGACGGCACCGAGCAGCGCCACAGCGTGCGTGCGCTCGAGCATCAGGAGACCCACCACCACGCCCGTCCCGATGGCGGGTCGGGGCTCGCGTCTCTCGACGACCCGCTCCGCCATCAGCAGCACGGGAAACAACCCGGCGAGGAACAGCGGCTCGGACAACAC
>JALYXJ010000001.1 GCA_030947165.1 Gemmatimonadota bacterium | reverse complement strand
GCAAGAAGGACATCGAGACCACCCTGGTTCAGTCGGGCTACCGGCCGGATTCGGCCCTCAGCCCGAACGATATCCGGGAGCTTGCGCGCCTGGTGCGTGCCGACGAGATCATCGACGGCACCGTGACCAAGACGCCGACCGGCTACCGGATCAACGCCCGGTTCTTCCTGCCGCGTGACGTGTTCCTGACCCAGCCGCTGCTCAGCGCCGACAACGCCAACCTCGGCGATGTCGCGAAGCAGATCGTGTCGGAGTACGACCAGGCGCGGAAGCAGCTCCAGGCCAATCAGGAGTGCGAGAACGACATCCGCGACAAGAAGACCGACCTCGCCATTGCGGCGGCGCGGAAGGGGATCGCGGCGTACCCAAAGGCGACGATCGCCCGCCTCTGCCTCGCCAGCGCGTTCCAGTCGTGGAAGACGACCGCGGACTCCACCAAGCCCTGGGCCGACTCCGTGCTCAAGGTGGCGAAGGAAGTCATCGCCCTCGATCCGCGCAGCAAGATCGCCTACACGCTGGCGTACGACGCCTACAAGGCGAAGAACGATGCGGACAACCAGCTCCAGTCGCTGGTCGGCATGATGAACTCCGATCCGACGAACACCACGCTGCGCGAGCAGGTGATCGCCGAGCTGGTGCAGTCGGGCAAGGCCGACATCGCCGTGCCGACGGCGCAGAAGCTCAAGGATGACAACCCGGGCGATCCGCAGTACGCGCGCCTCTACTGGCTCGTGCTCCGCGCCGCCAAGGCTTACAAGAAGTCGATCCCGGCCGGTGTTGAGTTCGTTGGGCTGGACACCGCGGGCGCCGACTCCGGCTACTTCACCCGTCAGGCGTTCGACGCCGCGGCGGACAGCAACTACACGCAGGCCATCGAGTTCGCGTCGCGCGGTGCGGCGAAGTACCCCAAGAACGCCACGCTGCGTCTCATCAGGGCCCAGAACGAGCGCAAGGCCGGTCAGCTGCCGGCCGCCAAGAAGTCGCTCGACGAAGCCTTGGCGATCGATCCCAAGCTGTCGGGCGCCTCGCAGCTCGCCATCCAGATCGACAACGATCTCGGCATGGTGGACGACGCCGTCAAGGTCGCGAAGGCCGATACGGCGAACAAGGATCGGAACGCGGCGTACCTTCTCAGCCTCGGCCAGCAGGCGTACAAGGCGGGCGTCGCGTCCAAGAAGCCGGAAGACTTCAAGAAGGCCGTCACGCTGCTCAAGGCGTCCGACGAGATCAGCCCGAGCGACAATGCGGCCTTCCTCAGCGCCGTGTCGGGCTTCTCGCTCGTGCAGAACTACGGCACCTCGCTCCAGTCCACGAAGACCTGCGCCGACGCCAAGGAAGGCCAGGACGCCGCGCTGATCGTCACCACGTACATGCCGCGCGGCGGGAAGGTCAGCCCCGATGCGGCGAAGCAGATCCTCACCGCCATGCCGCAGTACTCCACGTTCTTCGACGCCTCAGCGAAGAAGTACTGTAAGTGACGTGAGAGCGTGAGAGCGTGAGAACGTGAAGGACCAAGGGCACACCGGAACCATGTCGGTGTGCCCTTCTTCGCTCTCACGCTCTCACGCTCCCCCCTCCTCCCCCGGCAGATGCTGCACGTGCACCAGCAGATCTGCCCGACGAGCGCGATAATCGCACACCTGCGCCTCGAGCCCCTCGCCATCGAGATTGACGCTCAGCGGCTCCGTGCCCGTGACCTTGAGCCAGGGGAGTTGCGCGTAGTGCACGCCCGGCAGCCCGACATGCTCGCCGTCCTTGATGCGCAGCGAGAGCCGAGCGAAGTCGCGCCGAGACATCGCCTCGATGACGCACAGGTCGAGCAGGCCGTCGGTGACGCTCGCATCCGGGGTCATCATCGTGCCGCCGCCTGTCACGCGCGCGCTGCCGACGGCGAAGGCGAGAAAGTCCACGTCGAGCTCGAAGCCCGCACTGGAGAAACTCGCGTGACGGACCTGGTTGTCGGCGAGCTTCCGGATCGCGGTGATGGCGTACGCCAACGGTCCCAGCGACGCCTTGAAGTCCGCCGGCGTCTCGGCCGTCGCTTCGGCGCCCATCCCGCCGGTGGACACGTTGAGAAAGCGCCGTCCGTTCATCGATGCCGTGTCGATGCGCACGGGCTTGCGACGCAGGATAACATCCATGGCATGATCCGCGACCTCCGGAATGCCGGTCTGCCGTGCGAAATCGTTGGCGGTGCCGAGGGGCACCACCCCCAGCGGGACGTCACGGCCATCGAGGCCGTTGACCACCTCGTTCAGCGTGCCGTCGCCGCCGCAGGCGATCACGACGTCGGTCCCGCGATCGGCGGCCTGCGACGTGAGCCATTCGCCCTCGCCGGCGTCCCAGGTGACTCGCAGATCCACCGCGTGGCCGCGTTGCCGCACCCACGACACCATCTGCCGAAGCTCCGCGTTGTCGGCGCGCGCGCCGTGGACGATGTAGGTGAGATGCTTGCGCACTGCTACAGGGGGCATACGACGAGTCGGTCGGGTGGGGGCGCGGCGGTTCCGCGCGGAAGCGCGAGTATATAACATGCCTGCGCGCTCGCCTGGCTTCCAGCATTTGCACGCGTGGGACAGTGGGTACCACGCGCCAGCACTCGTCGCGCCGATCGTGGAGCTGCTGGCCGGATCGCCGCTCGTGCTCGACGGCACGCTGGGCGGGGGAGGGCACAGCGCCGCGCTGCTCGACGCCGGCGTCGGACGGGTGATCGGAATCGACCGCGATCCCGACGCGCTGGCGGCCGCGTCGATCCGGCTGGCGGCTGCGACGGCGACCGGGCGGTTTTCGGCGTATCGTGGCAACTACGCCGCGCTCCCGGAGATCCACCCGCTGGACGGAGTTCGATTCACCGGCATTCTTCTCGACCTTGGGATCTCCTCGCATCAGATCGACGACGAATCGCGCGGCTTCTCCTTTCGCGAGGGCGCGCCGCTCGACATGCGGATGGGAGGCGCTCTCGATCAGGTGCGCACCGCCGCCGAGCTGCTCAACGAGGCGCCGGAGATGGAGCTGGGGCAGATCTTCCGCGAGTATGGCGACGAGCCCCGGGCCATGCGCCTCGCGCGCGAGATCGGCCGCCGCCGGGCGACGCGACCATTGCTCACCAGCGACGATCTCGTGGGCGCGATCCGGGGGGCATTCGGTCCTCGCACCGGCGCGCCCGACTTTGCCCGCCTGTTCCAGGCGGTCCGCATCGCGGTCAACGACGAGCTGGCCGGCCTGGAGCGTGCGCTTCCCTCACTCCGCGACCGGCTCGAGCCGGGCGG
>JALYXJ010000490.1 GCA_030947165.1 Gemmatimonadota bacterium | reverse complement strand
CCATTGGGCTCGCCGGCTACGCGTATGAAGAGTATCTGGTCACCGAGCAGACGCGGTTACAGGCCGCCGTGCGCTACGACTACCACAGGATTCACACGACGCCCTTTGCGGCGTCGTCGGACTCGGTGTTTCGCACCCTCGACGAATCGCGGCTGTCCAATGCGGTGACGGCGTCGATGGGCGTAGTCCAGCAGCTGTCCGTCCACCTGACCGGAACGCTCAACGTCGCGCGCTCCTTTCGCGCGCCGACGGTGCAGGAACTGTTTGCCAACGGGCTGGATGCCGCGAGCGGCACCTATTCGATCGGCACCGCCAGCCTCGGCCCGGAAACGGGACTCGGGGTGGACGCAGCGCTGAAGGGCACCTTCCAGCACGTCGCCTTCGAGGTGTCGCCATTCGTCAACTATGTACACGATTACATGTACGGCTTCCTGCGCGGAGACACGATTCAGGACTTTCCCGTGCGCCAGTTCGCGGCCACCAATGCGCGGCTCGCAGGATTCGAGACGAGCGTCATGGTCGAGCCCATGCCGCGCCTCGCGGTCAGGGTGAGCTCGGACTACGTGAATGCGCAGGACACGAGGCGCAATGTCCCGCTTCCGTACACGCCACCGTTGCGCGGTCTGCTGCGCGGGACATATCAGGACCAGCGGTACATGGGGATGATCGAATGGCGACTCGCCGCAAGTCAGACGCGGCTCGGTGAGGGCGACACCCCGACCGGCGGATACGACGTCCTGAACCTCGGCGCGGGCATGCGCTTCGTGCACGAAGGCGTCGTGGACCACCTCAGCATCCATTGCGACAACGTGTTCAACCGCGTGTATCGGGATCATCTCTCGGTGAGCAAGGACTTCATCCCGCAACCGGCGCGGGGATTCCGACTCAACTACGAGATTACGTACTGATACGCGTCGGCCGGCTGCACGAAACCCGGAGTGCCGGTGGCGCGGTCCGTCTAGTCGCCTTTTGTCGCTCGCCAGCGGAAGGCAATTTCGGGGGTATCGCGGCGCGGGCCTGCCTGTTTCCTTGGATCGCTCCGCGCACCACCGCGTGGCTTGACTCCGGGGCGCGCCGCCTGGACCAGTTGCGCCGCGGCGATCTCCTCCTGAACCGGAGGCGAGAGAAAAAGGTCGGTGAGATCCGGGTCGAATTGCGTGCCCCGACCAGCGGCGATGATCTCGTCCGCCCGACCAACGGGTAGAGCGGCCTTGTAGCGACGACGATGCGTCAGTGCGTCGAAGACGTCGGCAATCGTCACGATCCGGGCTTCGAAGGGAATGGCACTCCCGCGAAGGCCCCGAGGATATCCCTTGCCATTCCACCACTCGTGGTGAGCGCGCACCGCCGCCGGCAGCTCCGGATAGAATGACGCCAGGGGTGCGACTACCTCCGCTCCGCGATCCGTATGCGTGGCAATCAGCTTTCGTTCCGCGGACGTCAGCCCAATCGTGCCGCGCATGACGTCGAAGAGCGCCCCATTGATCTTTCCGATGTCGTGAAAGAGGGCGACGCGCTCGACGCGATGCTGCCGTACCTCGTCCCAGTCCGCAGCCCGGGCGAGTATGACGGAAGTGATCGCCACGCGCCGCACGTGGGCGCCGGTTTCGGGGTCGTTGGCATCGATGGCATGCAGAAGCGACTCGAGCGCCGCGGCGGCGAGTCGCGTGACGAGACGGGCCAACGCCTCATGATCGCTCGTGCGCAACCCGGCGGCCGCCCCCAGCGGGTCGCCGCCCATGGCCATGGTCGGATCAAGGCGGACAGGATCCGTGAACTGATCGGCGGGCAGGCGGTCGCTCACGGAGACTCCGAAAGGTCGAGAAGAGGAGCGGAGAAGCTGGGCTGCGACGCAAGTCGCAGACCCAGGTCAGCGCGGAAGACGCACGGTGAACTCGGTGCCGCCGGCATCTGATGACTTTACGCCGATGGTGCCACCGTGGGCCGTGACGATCCGGTCGGCGATGTACAGCCCCAATCCGAGGCTGCTCGTGGGGGTCGTCTCGGCCGTGCCAGCCTTCAGGCGCTTGAAGGGACTGAACAGGCCTACGACCTCTTCCTCCGAAATCGTCTTGCCGCGGTTGTGTACCCTCAAGGTGACCGCATCCGTGTCACCAGTCGCTGAAACACATATCGGTGCGTTCGGGACGCCGTGCTGAACCGCGTTGCCGAGCAGATTCGCGAACACCTGGCCCAACCGCGCGGAATCCCAGGCGCCTCGCAGATCCCCCTTCGTCGTGACCTGCACGTCGCTTTCCGGATACGCGGTCGTGAGCTCGTCGACCGCGAGGGAAACTTCCTTCGCCAGATCCATCTCCTTGCGATCGATCGGGACGCCGGAGCCCAGCCGACTGCGTGTGAAGTCGAGAAGGTCCCCGACCATCTGATTCATTCGCTTTGCACTCAGCGCAATGCGAGTGGTGATGGTCAGATGCGGCTCGGCCAGCTCGCCCGTGTCGAGCATGAATTGCGATCCCATGACGATTGCGCCGAGGGGAGAGCGGAGATCATGGCCCAGGACGGCGATGAACATGTCGCGGGACCGATCGACATCCGTCGCAAAGCGCGAGATGGCTTCGGCGAGCGACTGGTCGATCGCTTCGTTGAACCGCATCAGGTCGTCGAGGTCAGCGCCGGTCAGCGTGCCGTCAGCCTTCGTCCACAGCCGAATGACGCTCGCGCGGAGGGCCCGGTACTCGGAGACCATCTCTCCAACGGTGAAGCCGCTCTCCGCGCGGCCGGCGCCATGCACCTCCGCCGCGGTATCCGGGCCCTCCGGAAGAGAAGCCCCGTTCCCCTTGGACTTTGCCGTCTGCTCGGCGGCGGACTGCGGCGTCCGGAGGTCCGCTACGATGTCCGTCAGCATCGCGACGGCGTGATCGCGAAGCGCCATGAGGTCCATCGTCGTGCCGGCTGTGCCACAGGACTCGGCGAATGCCACCCACTCGGAAAGAATGGCGTCGGTGTTGGCGGCGATGAAATCGGCTAGTCGCACAGCATCTCCTGTTGCACCTCAGCTCGGATGACGATGAAGGTGGCAAGTCCTGTGCTTGACCACTTTCATTAGACGTTGCGGGCAGCCAGCTTGGGCGCGGGGAGCGCGAATTGGCGAGATGTCGACGCGGATGCGCGGAAAAGAAACGCGGTCGCTCGGTCCTGCCGCCGTATCTCCAGGTCGCTGCCGTCTGCACGCTCCCCCAGAACCCGATTCCCCGCCATGGCCGCACCGAGCGCTCCACCCGCGCGACAAACCGAGATCTATCTCGCCGGCGTGCGCGGAGTACGCCCCACCATCCCGGTGGACGTCGAGCAGTTGGCGATGGCCGCACGCGCCGCGCTCTCGCCCGAGGCGTTCGCGTATCTAGCGGGCGGGGCAGGAGGCGAATCCACCATCCGCGCGAATCGTGAGGCGTTCGAGCGCTGGCGGATCGTGCCGCGCATGTTGTGTGACGTCTCGCGCCGCGACAGCAGCGTCGAGCTGTTCGGACGACGACTTCCGTGCCCCGTGCTCCTCTCACCGGTGGGCGTGATGGAGCTCTTTCACGCCGACGCCGACCTGGTGGTCGCCCGTGCGGCGGCCTCGGTGGGCGTGCCGATGGTGTTCTCGAACCAGGCGTCGGTGCCAATGGAGCGATGCGCCGCAGTCATGGGTGACGCCCCTCGCTGGTTCCAGCTGTACTGGAGCAGCGACGACGAGCTCGTGGAGAGTCTCGTAATGCGCGCCGAGCGCTGCGGCTGCGAGGCGCTCGTCGTCACGCTCGACACGACGATGCTCGGCTGGCG
>JALYXJ010000476.1 GCA_030947165.1 Gemmatimonadota bacterium | reverse complement strand
GCAAGACACCCGGGCATCCGGAGCGGGGCGTCACACTGGGCGTCGAAGTCACCACTGGACCGTTGGGGCAGGGCCTCGGCAACGCCGTTGGAATGGCGATGGCGGAACGGTGGCTCGCCGGCACCTTCAATCGGCCGGATCACGCCGTGGTCGACCACCGAACGTACGTCATCGCGAGTGATGGCGACCTGATGGAAGGGATCTCGTCGGAAGCCGCATCCCTCGCCGGCGAGCTTCGCCTCGATCGGCTGACTGTGCTCTACGACGCGAATCGTATCACGCTGTCCGCCACTACGAACATGACGTTCTCGGAAGACGTCGGCGCTCGATTCGTCGCCTACGGGTGGCAGGTACAGGAGGTCGACGGCATGGATGTGGCGGCGGTGGACGCGGCGCTCACCGCCGCGCGCTCGGACGCGCATCGCCCCTCGCTCATCGTGGCGCGAACGCACATCGGGTTCGGAAGCCCGAACAAGCACGACACCTTCGAGGCGCACGGCGAGCCACTCGGCAAGAACGAAGTCCGGTTGACCAAGCGCGCGTACGGCTGGCCGGAAGATGCGGCGTTTCTCGTCCCGGACGAAGTGCAGCAGGAGTTCGCCAAGACGCGCGTGCGGGGTGCGGCGTGGCACGGCGAATGGCAGCGGATGATGGATGCGTTTCGCGCCGATCAGCCGGACCTCGTCGCTGCGCTGGAGCGCGCGCTGGCAGGCCAGCTTGCCGAAGGATGGGACGCGAAACTCCCGGTGTTCACGCCACGCGATGGCGACATGGCCACGCGCGACGCAGGCGGCAAGGTGATCGCGACGCTCGCCCAGTCGGTGCCGAACCTGATCGGCGGCTCCGCGGATCTCGACCCGTCGACGCGCACGATGATGAAGGAGATGGGAGACTTTCAGAGCCCCGACGCGCCCGAAGCCGGGCAATCACCGCCCACGCAGGGGATGGCGGGCGGCGTGTGGGGATACGCGGGGCGAAACATCCATTTTGGGATTCGCGAGCACGCCATGACGGCGATCCTCACAGGGATGGCGCATCATGGCGGAGTGGTGCCGTTCGGCGCGACGTTCCTGACATTCTCCGACTACATGCGGCCTAGCATTCGATTGGCCGCCATCAGTGCAGCGCATGTGATCTACGTGTGGACGCACGACAGCATTGCAGTTGGCGAGGACGGACCCACCCATGAGCCCGTGGAGCAGATTGCAAGCCTCCGAGCCATGCCGAACATGGTAGTCCTGCGCCCCGCCGACGCCAATGAAACGGTTGAGGCATGGCGTGTCGCGATGTTGCGCAGGGGTGGACCGGTTGGCCTGGTGCTCACACGACAGAAGCTTCCCGTCCTCGACCGTGCGACCCTTGCCTCGGCGGCGGGAACGGCGCGCGGCGCCTACGTGCTCGCTGACGCGGATGCCCGACAATCGCCAGAGCTGATTCTGATCGCGACCGGGTCCGAGGTGTGGCTTGCGCTCGCCGCGCACGAGCACCTGTGCACGGAAGGCGTTCGTAGTCGCGTGGTCTCGATGCCATCGTGGGAACTGTTCGCCGAGCAGGCGGCCGAGTACCGCGACGCGGTACTGCCGCCGTCAGTGCGCGCGCGAGTGAGCGTCGAGGCCGGATCGCCATTCGGCTGGGAGCGTTACGTCGGGAGCGAGGGCGCCATTCTTGGTGTGGACCACTTCGGTGCCTCTGCGCCCGGGGCAGTGGTCATGGCGCACTATGGATTCACCGTTGAGCACGTGATCGCCGCAGCGAAGGCGGTGCTCGGCCGGTGAGGACTCCCCGATCGGCCACGACGGGACGAGGCGGAGGCTCACCCGCTCGAGCCCGCGGCGCGATCGCTCTGGCTCTGCCCAACACTCTCGAGCGATGCACTGCCGCCGCTTCCGGCATGGCCCTGTTGGCCGGCGTGCGGAGCGCCAACCTCCGCCGGCATCGGCGGCACGTCGGCCCTGGGATCGCCGGAGATAGTCGGTTCCTCAGCAGTGCGCTGCCGGGATGAGTTGCTCGATGTGCGCGATTTCGAGTGCGGCATGGTGATGTACCTTTGGTTGAGGCGGTGGCGACGTGGTGATAGGTGACCAGCGCGGGAGGTGCAATATCCGCTCCCCCGGAGATGAGCGTGCTGCACAGTTCGCGTGCGCTGCACAGTTCGCGTGCGCGGCACAGTTCGCGTGCGCGGCACCGATGCCGGCGTGGGCGGCGCGACGCTTGCGAGGGACCACGGATCGGTCAACCAGG
Organism: Gemmatimonadota bacterium; assembly: GCA_030947165.1. The sequence continues at coordinate 5,846 of JALYXJ010000476.1, read as the reverse complement.
TCGGAGGACGCACCTCTGTGGGCGGTTGCGAACGGAAGAGGGCGGTGCCGACGTTGGACACCGGCGTGACGGTCAAGGCGCCCCGACCACGCGACACACAACGGCGCGCAACGCCGGGAAAGGAACAGCAATGACGCACGACGCGCGCGGTAGTCCCGGATATTACGGAGCGCATCTGTCCCAACAGTGGTGATGATGTGAGCAAAGCGAAAACGGCGGTGTACGTCGGTATTGCGGCCAACATCCTGATCGCCGTCACCAAGTTTGCCGCTGCGCTCGCCACGCGAAGTTCGGCCATGGTCGCCGAGGGAGTTCATTCGATCGTCGATGCGGGGGACGGGCTGCTGCTGTTGCTCGGGCAGCACCGCGCCGCGCAGCCCGCCGACGACGAACATCCGCTCGGCCACGGGAAGGAACTCTATTTCTGGTCGTTGATCGTCGCCGTGCTGTTCTTCGCGCTCGGCAGCGGGATGTCGTTCTACGAGGGCATTCAGCACATCCTGCATCCGGAGCCGATCGCCGATCCGATGTGGAACTACATCGTGCTTGGCGCGGCGACGCTGTTCACGCTGGCGTCGTTCGCGGTGGCGTTCAAGGAATTCCGGAAGCGACGTGGCGGGAGGAGCTACTGGCAGACCTTTCGAGAAAGCAAGGATCCCACGCTGTTCACGCTGGTGCTCGAGGATCTCGCCGACCTCGTGGGCCTCTCGCTCGCGTTTGTCGGCGTGTACCTCAGCCGGCTGCTGGACAAGCCGTATCTCGATGGCGCGGCATCGGTGGGAGTGGGCGTGGTGATGACCGCCGTTGCCATACTCCTCGCGCGGGAAAGCAAGGGATTGCTGGTGGGTGAGGCAGCGACGGCCGAGCAGCGGAAGGCCATTCGGCGCGTCGCCAGCGACGACGAGGCCGTGCTCGGAGTGCGGCGCCTCGTCACGATGTATTTCGGTCCGGGCACGATGCTGATCGCCCTGGATGTGCAGTTTCGACCGCAACTCAATGGAGGCGGGGTCGCGGCGGCGGTCGTGCGCATGGAGGCGCGCATCCGCAGCTTGCGCACGGAAAACATGCACATCTACATCGAGGCGACGTCGCTCGCCGGCGCGACCGGCGGGCATGGCGATGCCGGGTCCGCGGTGGCGGATGAAGACGCCGGATCGTGACAGGTCACGGATCCGCCGGGAGGCCGCCGGCTTCGAGCGGAGCGTCGTCGTGGCCGCGGACGGGGGGCTGCAGGGAGGATGCCGAGCCGATGAACGACCGATCACCGAGCGACGAGTCCGCATGAGCATGCGAGTGAAGCGGTTCGCGAGCCGTGTGCGGGAGAGCTTCTGGTTCGTGCCCTCGGTCATTGTCGGGATGAGCATCCTGCTCGCCATCAGCCTGATCGCGATCGATGCCCCCGGGCCGAAAGCCTGGATGGCTCGCTGGCCGCGATTGTTCGGCGCGGGCGCGGAGGGGGCCCGCGGCATGTTGTCGACCATCGCGGGCTCGATGATGACCGTGGTGGGCGTCACGTTCTCCATGACGCTGGTCGTGCTGGCGCTGGCGTCCAGCCAATACACCTCACGGATTCTGCGGAACTTCATGCGCGACCGAGTGACCCAGGTGGTGCTGGGCATCTTCGCCGGCATCTATGTCTATTGCCTGATCGTGCTGCGCACCATTCGAAACGCCGACGAGGGCGGATTCGTGCCGAGCCTCTCCGTGCTGTGTGGCGTCATCCTGGCGATCGGCGGCATCAGCGTCCTCATCTTCTTCATCCATCACATCGCATCGTCGATTCAGGCCTCGACGATCATCGCCTCCGTGGCCGACGAGACCGTCGCGGCCGTCGACCGGCTGTTTCCGGACCGTCTCGGGCATGGGCTCGCGGACTACGACGCGGAGCAGCTGCCAGTGCCGCTCCCCGAGTGCCAGTGGCAGGCGGTGCGTGCCAGGCGAAGTGGATACATCCAGAGCGTGGATAACGCTGCGCTGCTGGGCGTGGCGCGCGACCACCAGACGGTGGTGCGGATGGAGCGTGGGATCGGCGAATTCATCGTGCGTGACACGACGCTCGCCTCGCTCGCCATGGCGCAGCCACCGGCCCCGGCGGTCATGGCCGCGCTCCGCAGCGCATACGGGATCCATCATCACCGAACCGTGGAACAGGATGTCGGCTTCGGAATCAGGCAGATCGTGGATATGGCATTGCGCGCGCTCTCGCCAGGGATCAACGACACGACGACGGCGGTAATGTGCGTGGACTATCTGACCACGATTCTGGCGCGCCTTGCCTCGCGGCCCATTCCATCGTCGCGGCGCCACGAGAACGGGGAACTGCGTGTGATCGCCAGAGGGCCGACCTTTGCGAGCGTGGTGGATGAAGCGTTCGACCAGATTCGGTCCAGCGCGCCCGGCAATGCGGCCGTCATGATGCGAATGCTCGACGCGGTCCAGATCATTGACAGGATGACTGTCAGCGACAACCGGCGCGACGTGCTTCGTCAGCATGTGTCACGGATTGCCGAACTCGCCGCACGCACCATCGCGTCGCCATCCGACGGGGCGCGGCTGGACCGCTCCCTCTCGAGAGTGCGTGGCGCGCTCGGAGGCGCGTCGGCAGGCGACCCCCACGGCGGGCAGTAGCGCCAAGACACGTGCCGAGGGGGTGAGCCGGCGGAATAATTGACCGCCGAAGCTCCAATAACGCGACGTACGAACCGACCGCGACCGCTGCCATCAGAATCGCGGACCCAAGGACTGAGATAACCCAAGAGCAGAGCCGTTGTCATCGTGACCACCATCAACGCGACGCGCCGTCCATCAGCAGGCGCCGTTGGCGAATCCGCGCCGAGTCGATCGATCCCGGCGGCGAGCACGACGCTGCTCCCGTCGCTGAGGGCGAGGCTACCGAGAAATGTGACAGCGGCGAGCGTGGTCGACTGACGTGTCTCCCCCTCCGCATCAGGCGCGGGCGGCGGTAGAACAGCGGTGACACGACGGCGGCCAGGAGGGGACGTGCAGGGCGAGGAGCAACGCTAGGTGCGCCTCCCTCTCCAGAAGCGCTCATGGTCGTAGAGATCGCCGCCATAGAATTCGTCGTGCGTCTCTTGGGGCGCTTGCCGCGTTGCCGTCGCGCCTTCGGCGGCAAAGCGGTTACGCAACAGTCGTTCGTCATGTCGGTGAACGATGTTGCGGTCGTAGACGGGTAGCGCGCGGATCTCCGCGACGCTCACGGGCAGATAGACGTCGTCCGTGTCGTCGTTCAGCCTCGCCATCCCGATCGGGAACAGATGACAGCGATTGTCCGACGTGCCGAGTGCTTCCTTGGAGATCTCTACCTCGAGATACCGCGCTCGCTGTGCTTGCACGTCGACGAGCAGGTCGACGACGGTGCCGAGCTTGTGACCATTGGCGGTCTTCACCTCCCAGCCGCGCACGTCCGGTTGCCCGTCGGCCGGCTTGAACTGGCCGCGCACGTCGTGGAGATGCGCGAGTCGCGCCGGCTCAGGAGTCTCCGCAGCGCGGGCGTTGTGCCGGGGCTGCGGGCGGATGTCGTCCGATGGCATGCTGACCTCGTGATGAATGACGTGTAGCGTGGATCGGCCGTATCCCGCCCGCCCGACGCCGAATGGGTCCGCTTCTCACGTTCATCGTGCACCCGCACGACGCGTGGTCTCGATCAGTCTCGTCAGTTGGCCACCCCCATACGCCCCTGCATGAAACGCTCCTCGACACGGCAGAGGCCCCGTTGGACCCTAGGGGAACGTCTGCACGGTCACCTTCGTCCACCGATAGGTTGCCCGCCGAATCGTCGATCATCACGTCTGTACGGGGCACCGAGGTTCCACCCTCGTTTCACCGCGAGAGGACTCGCAGGACTCGCGGATCGATCCCATCCATTGCATCACGGGCGAACGGGAAGCGTGGATTGCGGCGACGCGGTCCCCGTCGAACTCGAGCGGGCGGCTCCATTCCACGACGACGCACCGCGGCAGCGCGAACGTCGCCCACACGCCATCGCCGGCCGACGAGGCGGCGGCCCGAACGATGTATCGCCCGGCGTCGGCTTTCCACGCGACGCCGACGGGTCGAACGGGGCGTGGTCCATCCCGCGGTGCAAGCGGCGGCTGAGGCGTCGTCGCGTCTCCGCCCAGACATGCTCGACGTGCGTGGCTTGCCGTGCTGAGCCGAACGCGCGCTGGTTGAGAGTGTGACTGGCACTATCCTGGCTATGTCCTTACCGCCAAGACAATCAACGAGGTGCGCCATGACCGACAAGCGCCTGTTCGTGGAGCGACGCCCTGAGGGCGATTTCGCTGTGAGGAGACCGGGCTCGGAGAGAGCAAGTGCAGTTGAGCGGACGCAGCGCGAGGCTATCGCGGAGGCGAAACGGTTGGACCCGGATGCCACGGTATTCGTCGAACGCGTTCGAGATACCTCGGTCGGGAGCCGCGACAAGTGGCGACGGTCCTGAGCTGAGCAGAAGGACCATCGAGGTTCGTCCCCGACCGGCGAACGCATAGCTCGCCTTTGCCCGCGCTCGTACGCGGAGTGACGCGTGACGCGCGATCGTGATGTGTGCTCGCCACGGTCGGGGCGTGGTTGACAAGGCTGAGGTGTTGGATGCCCATCACGGCACAACTGCGGCGGATTCGTATCGCCTGGCTGTTCGGCGTCGTACTCGGCTGTACCCGCTCCAGTCGAGATGCACCGTCGGATTCCGTGCGTGCGGCGGCCATTCCGCAGGACGAGAGCGTGACGGTCAAGGCCGCCGTGCCGGCGCCGCTTCCTGACATCTCGGCTCACCCGATTCAGTGGGATGCGCAGAAAGCGATTGAAGCGCTCCGCGCACTCGGCCTCGCGGTGACCGCCGCGCCGACGCCGGTGCGCGAGCCCTTTCTGCAGCCGAGCGGCACTCGAGTCGTGGTTCACGCGGGCAGAGACTCCGCCGAAGTGATGGTGTTCATTTACGGCGGCGCGATCGCCGCTGGCCGCGACATCGAGCGGCTCGATACGATCGCGGTTTCACCGCGCACCGTCAGGGTGTCATGGCGGGCGCCCGCGCGGATCGTCACGAACGACAATCTCGTCGCCATCGTGTTATCGGAGAGCGATTCGCTCCGCGCACGAATCGTCGATGTGTTTCATGTGCACGCGCCGCGCGCCGGCGACGGGTCCTCACACCGCTGATCGTCCGGCGGACGGGGGGGCAATTTGTGGGCCTCTTAGCCTGCCATGCCGTCACCGCGCGCGCCCGCACGAGCGTAGATGCCGCGCCGGAGAATCGCCATCCGCTGTCGGATCGTGCTCGTCCGCCGAACGCGGCCCCGAACGTGCACGACGACAACCCGGGAAGGAAGTCAATCGCAATGAGTTGTCCGCACCCGGGAGGGTCACGATCATGCAACGAAGCCTGAAAGACCTCGAGCAGTACGCAGTGCGCGCCACTGATGGCGAGATCGGACGGGTCGTCGATTTCCTCCTGGACGACGAGCAGTGGGCCGTCCGGTATCTCGTCGTCGAAGCTGGCGGGTTCTTCAGCGGCCGACGAGTGCTCATCTCGCCGATGGCCTTTCGCGAGGTCGATTGGTCCACGCGCGAATTCCATCTTGCGCTGACGATGGATAAGGTGAAGGCCAGCCCGGACATTGACGCGGCCAAGCCTGTGTCGCGCCAGCATGAGCGTGAATACAACCGATACTACGGATACCCGTATTACTGGAGCTCCTTCGGAATGTGGGGGATGGGAATGTATCCGGGGCTGCTGGCCGGCGCGGGCCGGAAGGATGCTCCGGTGGAGAAGGCCGAGCAACCCACCGGCGACGCGCATCTGCGTAGTGCCAGCGAGCTCCGGCGCTACC
>JALYXJ010000472.1 GCA_030947165.1 Gemmatimonadota bacterium | reverse complement strand
GTCCGAACATCTGGTAATCGACGGCCCGGTCTCCGCTTTCGAACAGCAGCGAGTAGCGCTTCTGCTTCAGGATCTCTCGCAGAAGATTCGTTCGATTGGGTCCGGCGTACGCGCCGAGGAGCAGTGGCGTCGTGAAGCCGCCCGATTTCGTGCGCACCGCGTTCACGATCGCCAGGGCTTCGGCGTCGCGGTTGAGCCCCCAGAGCGCTTCCGCTTTGACGAGCAGCAGCTCCTCATTGAGCAGTAGCGGGAGCGGTGCGGTCGGGCCGGTCGGGCTGGTGAAGAGAATGTCGGACGCGACTCCCTCGGTGGAGAGGTTCGCGCCGGCCGTCCGGACCACCTTCGACAGACGCGCGTCGCCCGCCTCTGCCTCGCTCAGGACCTTTGGATTGGCACGATAGACCGACTGATCGAAGTTCTGATTGACGAGGTCGCCCGACGACGTGCTGTACAGGTGGTACACGCCGTCGCGGTAGTTGCCGTTCACGTCGGCGAAGGAGGCGTCGATCGCCGTGATGGCGCTATTGAGCGCAGCGGCGTCGATGGTTCCGTTCTTCGAGTAATTGATGAAGCCGCGGTACACCTCGTTCTTCCCCTTCAGCCCACGGTTGAACTTGAGGTAGCCCGCCGGCGTGTTGAACGTGCCGTTCGCGCTGAACCCACTCGGCAGGACGAACGCGAACGACGCGCCACCCGCTTTGAGGCTATCCGACGCCGAGTCGAGCGCCGCCGTGATGTAGGCGAGCACGGCCGGCTTGCAGCGGATCGGGTCGAGCTGTCCTTCCTTCCCGAGCACGATCGGCACCCCGATCGTGTCGCGCAGCTCGATCAGCCGGAGGTACTGGTTCGCCTTGAAGGTCTCGGCGTAGCCGAATGTCCCCGCCTTCTGCGCCGCCGAAAACGCCGACGAGCCGGCCATGGCGTTGGTCAGATCGTTCGCGCTGCGGATGGTCTTGTAGTGCGAGTTCCAGAGAAAGTTCGTGATGAACGCACTGGGATTGAACTGGCCCAGTGGGTTGTTGATGTAGCGCGGATCGGCCGCGTCGATGCGATAGGCATCGCGCCCCATCGTCTCCTGGATGAGGATCTGGAATGCGTGATTCTCCCGGTCGCCCGCCGCGATGCCCGTCGCCTGCGACTGGAGCTCCGACTGCGTGGAGATCACCGCGGGCGGCACCGGGTTGTTGTAGTTCGGGATCACCGGATCGGAGCAGGACACGAGGCCGAGCGAAAGGAGGAGTGCGAGCATCGCTCCCCCCGCCACCCCGCGCGTCGAGATGCGTGACGTCATGATGGTCGGCCTCATGTCAGAATCCCACGTCGATGGTGAAGAAGAAGCTGCGGGATGGTGGGAAGGGTGCGAGGTCGATGAACCGGCTGATCGCCTGATTGCCGAAGTTGCTCACCTCGGGATCGGCGCCAGGATACTTGGTCCAGGTCAGGAGATTGCGCCCGCTGAGCTCCACCTTCATCGAGCGCGCCCGGCCCGCGAGCCGATCGACCCATTGCCGCGGGACGTCGTACGTCAGCGCCACTTCGCGCAGCTTCACGAACGACGCGTGCTCGACGTACTGCGAGATGCCCTGCGTGTCGTTGAGGTTGATGCGCTGGAGACCGCCGTCCGGCACGTCCGGGGCGAGGGCGAACGCGTCGAAGACGTTCTGCGTCACGTTCACGAGGTCGCCGCCGCTCTGCCAATCGAGCAGGGTGGAGAGGCGGAGCGACCCGACGCTGAATTCATTGTTGAACCCCATCGTGAAGTGCGGCGCGGCGTCGCCGAACTGCCGCACGCCGTTGGCGCCGTCCGAGGCGACGATCTGGGTCACGCTCTTGCCCTCTTCCAGCCGCGCGATGCCGTAACCGGCGCCGAACGCCACGCCCTGCCCTGTTGCGTCCTGCGAAAGGGTGAACGACGGCACCGGGAGACTGGTGACGATGCCCACGTTGCGGGCGAAGGTCGTGCGCGTGGTCCAGTCGAAGCTGTTGTTCTGGAACGGCGTGAGCTCCAGCATGGCTTCCACACCGCGGTTCCGGAACGAGCCGCCGTTGTGGATGTCCACCGTGTAGCCGAGCGAAGGCGCGGTCGCGATCTGGAGGATCACGTCGTCGATCGTCTTCTGATAGACCGTGAAGGAGAGCGAGCCGCGGTTGCCACCGAAGTGCGCATCGAACCCCGTCTCGATCTCCGTCTGACGCTCCGGCTTGATGTTCGGATCGCCGAACGACGGGCCGGACTGCACGCCGAGCTGCTTGTCGTACACCGCCGTGATGCCGGTGCGGTACTTCTGCAGGTAAAGGGGCTGGTTGCCCGACTGTCCCGCCGCGAGGCGCAGCTTCACCTCATCCACCTTCGGCACGATGCCAACGAGGCGATAGGAGACCGAGGCCTTGGGGAAAGCGAACAGCTTGTCCACGTCGCCGTTGAGTGTGCTGCGCTCGGCGCGCACGCCCGCGGTGAGCAGGAGCTTCTCGTCGAGTGCGAGGAGCTCTTCCTGCCCGAACATCGCGAAGCCCTTCACCGCCTGGCGGTCGGCGAACACCTCGGGCGCCGTACCCGAATTGACGTTCTCGAGTCCCGCCAGTACGTCGCGCGTCACCACGTTGGTGCTGCGGCGCGAGCTGGTCTCGCGCTGGATCCCGCCGGAGGTCGTCGCGGTCCACCCTCGGCCCACTCCCGTGTACGTGTGCGCCAGGCTGAGGTTGAGGTTCAGGTTCTGGACGCTGCCGCTCAGCGAGGTGACCGTGCCCGGCAAGCCGTCGTTCGGCTCGAAGATCAGGAAGCGCGGCGAGACGATGTTCACCTGCTCGTTGAACCGATCGATCCCGGCATCGGCCTTGAAGGCGAGGGTCTGCCGCTCGGTGCTCATGAGCTGGTACGTCGCGCTGGCCGAGCTGATGATTCGGTTCACCTCATCGGGCGTCTGGATGAAGTCCACATCCTGGAACACGTTCGTCTTCATGACGGGCGTGATGGGATACACGCCGTTCTGCGGACGCATGTCGAACCAGCTGGGCGTCGCGGCGAACACGAAGTAGGGCGTGATGTTCGAGTTGTCGTTATTACTGATGCCCCGCCGTGTGTTCGTCCGGATGAAGCCGGTGTTCGCCTGAAGCGTGAGCTTCTCGCCGATGGCCTGTGAGAGGTTGATTCGGATGGCGTCCTTCTTGTAGCCGGTATTCTTCTGGATGCCGCCGTCGTACTTGGTGAGCCCCGAGATGAAGTAGTTGGTCGTCCCGGTGCCGCCACGCACGTTGAGGCCCGTCTCGAACGAGAGCTGGTGCTCGCCGAACAGCTGCTCCTCGAAGTCGCAGAAGCCGTTGCACGCCGAGTAGTTCGCCGCCACCTGGGCAGCGGACATCGCGTACCCCTGGCTGACCGCATACGCCTGCGCTTCGGCCACCGTATTGAACCGGCGCAGGTTGAACTTGCGCGCGAGGTCGAAGGTGCCGAGTCGCTGGGTGAGGTTCACCGCGGCCGCTCCGGTGCTGCCGGCCTTCGTCTTGATGAGGATGACGCCGTTCGACGCCTTGGAGCCGTAGATCGCCGACGCCGACGCGCCCTTGAGCACCTCGACGCTCTCGATGTCGTTCGGGTTGAGATCGGCGATACGGTTCACGCCGTTGTCCTGATTGGACGCGTTCGACGACGCGCGGCGCGCCGAGGTGAGGGCGTTGGTGCCCGGCTGCATCACGTCGTTGCTGACGATGACGCCATCGACCACGTATAGCGGATCGACCGAGCCGAACACCGACGTGACGCCGCGCATGCGGATCTGATTGCCGCCACCCGGCGCCCCGGAGTTGGCGACGACCTGCGCGCCGGCGATCTTGCCGGCGAGCGCGTTCTCGATCGACGCGGCGGGAACGCGCGACAGCTGATCGGCCGACACGAAGCCGACGTCGTTCGCCACGTTCTGACGCGCGACCGTCGTGGCAGCGCCGGTCACGATCTGCGTCTCGAGGCGGAAAGGATCGCGCTCGATGGACACCGACGCGTCGGTCTGATCGCCGCGCACGGTGAAGGTCTTCCGCTTGTAGCCGATGCGGCGCGCGCTGATCTGAACGTCGCCGACCGGCACGAGCAGGGCAAAGGTGCCGTTGTCATTGGTCACCACGGCCGTCGACGTGCCCGGAACGAGCACGGTGACACTGCCAACCGGGGTGGTGCCACCTTCCTCGGTGACGCGACCGGTGATGCGGCGCTGAGCCTCGGCCTGTACGCTGTTCAGGCAGACGGCCAGCAGGGCGAGACGGACTGCTGTCCGGAACATGTCTCCTCCGACTTCTGGTGAGGGATCCGACGCGGCGGGGGGGGTCCGCGTGGGGAGACTGCGCGCCGAATGTGTGGATGCCGCGCATCGGCGTCAATGAACACCACCCCCGCAGCCGCGAGCGCGTCACCGGCACGCCGTCGCGGATCGCAGCGTCGGGACGCGTGGCTCCCGATGCATGTACATACCATGTAATTCGCACCACGGCGACGGCGCAACGCAAAACGGCCCGCGCACGAAGCTCGTGCGCGGGCCGTGGTGTTCGTACGCGTCAGCGGGATCGCTTGCGGCCGGCGGCGGCGTCCTTGCCGCTGATCTTGCTCACGTTCTCGCGGTTCTCTTCCACGAGCTCGTGGATGTGCGCCGCGCGCTCACCCGCCTGCGCGCCGACATCCGCGATCGCGCCTCCAAGTCGCACGTCGTCGCGAATGAAGCCGACTCCGTTGGGATCGGTCTCCAGGTCGTCGACATCCGCCTGGCGCACCTTGAAGTGACCATCCAGATCGCGTCCATTGTGCGTCCTGTTTCGCTCCGACATTCGATGTGCTCCCGAGTTGATTGGCGTCCTCATAGCAGGCAAGGAGCGCACCGATGCAGCGGCCGCGCGGCTCAGTGCGCCGCGAGGCGATCACTCCACAGCTGCGGATACTGCGTCTTCAGCTGTGCGATCTTCGGGAGGTCGTTGTACCGGATGTACGGCTCATCGGGGTGCAGTGTGGCGTAGTCCTGATGGTACGCTTCGGCTACCGTGAATCCGCGAAGGGGCGCGACCTGGGTGACGACCTTCTTTCCATTCTTCTCGAGCTGCGCCACGAACGCCTGCGTCGCTTGATGCTGTGCCTCGTTCGTGTAGAAAACCGCCGAACGGTACTGCGTGCCGACGTCAGGGCCCTGACGGTTGAGCTGGGTGGGGTCGTGCGCGACGGTGAAGAAGACGTCCATCAGCCGGCCATAAGAGACCTTGGCGGGATCGTACACCACGCGCACCGCCTCCGCATGGCCCGTCCGCCCGGTGCTCACCTGCTCGTAGCCGGGGTTGGCCACATTGCCGCCGGCGTAGCCCGACACTGCCCGGGTGACACCCTTGACGTGCTCGAACACGCCCTGCACGCCCCAGAAGC
>JALYXJ010000470.1 GCA_030947165.1 Gemmatimonadota bacterium | reverse complement strand
CCCGCACGTGCAGGTCCGTCGCCGCGCTCAGGACGACCCGAGGCCTAAAACCGGGCCTCTACGTACGCATCCACCCGCCACTGCTTCTCCGGATAGATCCCCCGCGCCACGTCGAATCGAATCAGGCCGTCCATGATCGACGTCCCCGCACCGACTCCAGACAACGGCCGCCCGACCTCGCGCCACTTGCCGCGGTCTCCCGCCCAGCCGAGATCGGCGAACACCACGGGGCGCGCTGCGGCAAGCCCGTACGCCAGCTCGCTGCGAGCCAGCCAGAACGCGTTGCCACCCACCGCGCTCCCGAGTCCCGGCCGCTGACCCCGCACCGTCTGGGTGCCGCCGAGGTACCAGTAGCGCTGCGTAGGCAGCACGCCGACCGAGCTTCCCCCCGCGAGCGTGAGCGCCGCGGCGCCATTCCCGATGCCATGCGACGCGGTGAGGTCGAGCGCCGCTCGGCCGTAGCTCCCGGTGTCGCCGCGCGCTCCCTCGAGCCGCAGGTCGCTGAACAGCCGGAAGCCCTGCGGATCGAGCCCGAAGGTGCGCAGATAGCGGGTGCGCGCGCCGACGTAGATGCCGCGCACCGCCTCGAGGTTCGGGTCGAACTGGGTGCCGTACGCCGCGCGCGCGAGCGAGAACGTGGTGCGCTGTCGTGCCGTACGCTCCTGCTCCGCGAACACGCCGTAGCTCAGCGCACTCTCGCCGCCCTCGACGGGAGCATTGTTCAATTCCAACCCCGTGGCGCGATAGTAGAATCCCTCGTCGCGGCCGAAGAGGAACGCCGAGATCGAGCTGCCCAGGCTGAGCGGATTGCCCCAGTCGCTCGCCGACGTGAGGCGATTGTACGCTGTGAACGACACGGTACGCCGCAGGTCGCTGCGGGAACCGGTCAGCTCGAGGTTCGGCTCGCGATCGGCGGTGCCGATGCGTCCGGCCGCGCGCACCGAGTAGCCCGAGCCGAGCGTCCGATCCAGCTGCAGTCCGAGCGAGAGTCCCTCGATGCGGTTGTATCGTGGCTGCCCCGCGTCCACCAGAATCGGTTGCGGCGCGTAATCGGCCTGGGCATTCATCGACAGCGCCTGATTCACGAGCGACTGCATCTCGCCTTCGCTGAACACGTCCTCCCCCGTGTCGTAGATGGAGGGCGGCAGATCGGCGGAGTGCGCGAGCTTGGTGGTGTCGCAGGTGATGGTGACGAACACCGGATTCGGCATGCCGTCCTGCTGCCGCGTGTACGTGCGGTTGCCCGTGCTGTCGCATCGCATGCGCGCCGCGCGCCGCGCCGCCCGCACGGAATCCCGCTTTGTTTTCGGAGGCTCATCGATCACCGAAACGCCGCCCCCGACGTGCACGTTGACGTCCATGCCGGCCCGCCGGTTCCCCGTGTCCGTCACGACAATTCGCGGCAGCGGATCGCCGGCGTTGACGTTCTCGTACGAGTACTTCTGCTCGAGCTTGAACGGCACGCGCATGAACCCCATCCGTGCTCCGCCCTCGGCGACCTGAAGGCGCGGCAGCCAGAAGCGCCCCTGGAACAGGCCATACTCCACGCCGATCGCGCTGACCTGCGCGGTCATCGGGAAGAGCATCGGCCGCATCACCACCGGGACGTCGTCGAACTCCTTGGGGTCGTCGGCCTTGGCGATGGCTACGATGTCCATCGGTTCGCTCATGCGGTACGCGGCGCGTACCAACTGGCCCCCGGCCATGTCGAACCAGAGCGAGCCGACGGCGAGGTTCCATTTCGGGACCCGTGGACGAACCCTGAGCTCACGCAGGTGGATCGTCTTGCCGTCGGGGAGACGGAACGTCACGGAGTCCCCGCTCTGATAGCTGTAGTACGCCTCGGCGCCCGTCGCGAGCGGATGCACCATGCCTTCGTTCTCGTCCACCTGCGCGCGCGCCACGCTCGAGCCGATCCACAGCGTTTCGCTGCCCGGATAGTAGGGGATCGGGGAGATGCTCCCGTTCATGGTGACGTGACCGGAGTTGCCGGCGATCGGCACCACGGAGCGCGACCCCGTGACGTCGACGTACGCACCCACCCCCCGCCGCCATCGCACCCGCGTCGCGTCCTCGGAGCGGAAGGCCAGCCGATCACGCCCGATCTTCACGAAGCCGAGTCCGGCGGAGATGCGCTGGTAGGTGGTGGCGTCGTAAGAGAGCAGCGCGGAATCCTGGCGCATCCGCGCATCGCGGGCGAGCAACAGGATATCGCGCGCCACGTTGTCCTTGAAGGCCGTGGCAAGATGCTCCGCCGTCACGTCGAGCCGCTTGGGCGGTCGCTTCTCCCGACGTCGGCGGTGCGAGTCGGTCGTGGAATCCCGCTCCGCCGTATCTGCGACGGCGCCAGTCGGGGTTGCGGCAGGAGTCTGCGGCGCGGGAGCGGGCGCGGGCAGTTGCAGGAGTACAGCGACCAGATGTGCGAGCATGCCGAACGACCCTGAAGGGGGGGGAATGTTGACCCGTACGCCGCATGCCCGGGAAAGTTTCCCCCTACCTCATGTCGTCCTGAGCGCCTCGTGTCGGCCGCGCCTACAACTTGCGCTCTCCGCGACCGACACGGCAAACTCGGTCGCCACCCTCCCGTGCCCTCCATGCATTTCAGCTTTCGCGTTGCTGCACTAGCGCTCGCCCTTCCAGGCTCGGTATTCGGGCAGACCGCCGCACCGGCGCCGGTGCGCCCGATCGATTGGGTCGCCATGCAGGGAGAGGCAGCCGACGTGCTGCGCCAGTACGTCCGCATCAACACTACCAACCCGCCGGGCAACGAGCTCGAGACGGCGCGCTTCCTCAAGTCCTTTCTCGAGAAGGAAGGCATCGAGGCCACGATCCTCGACACCGCGGAGCTCGGCGCCGGCCGCGCCAATCTGTACGCGCGGCTGAAAGGCAATGGGAGCAAGCGCGCCATCGCGCTCGTGCAGCACATGGACGTCGTCCCCGTTGCGCCGGCGTACTGGAGCGTGCCGGCGTTCAGCGGCGACGTCAAGGACGGCTTCATCTACGGGCGCGGCACGCTCGACATGAAGGGGGAGGGCGTGGCGCATCTCATGGCGCTGGTCGCGCTCAAGCGGAGCGGCGTCCCACTCACGCGCGACATCGTGTTCGTCGCCAACGCGGACGAGGAGCTCGGCAGCACGGGCGGCATCGTGTTCGTGGAACGGCACGCCGACCTGCTCAAGGACGTGGAGTACCTGTTCACCGAGGGTGGCGCCAACGTCTACCGGAACGGCAAGCTCGAGTACTATAGCGTAGGGGTCGCCGAGAAGCGGACCTTCTGGCAGCGGCTCACGGTGAAGGGCACCCCGTCGCACGGCTCGCGTCCCACGCGCGAGAACCCGGTGCCGCGGCTGGTCGCCGCGCTGAACAGGATCGCGCGGTATGAAACACCGCTGCACGTCACCCCCGGAGTGGAGAAGTTCTTCCACGACATCAGCCGGAATTACTCTGGCGAGCGTGCGGCCTGGCTATTCGACGTGAAGACGGCGCTGAACGAGCCCCGCGCGCGCGACTGGATCCTGCGCGACGTCTATTGGAACGCGATCCTCCGCAACACGATCTCTCTTACGGGACTCCAGGGCTCGAACAAGACGAACGTGATCCCGGCGGAGGCGAGCGCGGAGATCGACGTCCGATTGCTTCCTGATCAAAGCCCCGACACGATGCTCGCGACGTTGAAGCGCATCGTGGCTGACACGGCCGTGCACTTCCAGACGCTGCTCGCCCCGAAGGCGTCGTTCGAGAGCCCGGTCAACACCGACCTCTTTCGGGCCGTCGAGCGGGCGGCGAAGGAGCGCGATCCGGGCGCGTTCGTCACGAGCTCGATGATGACCGGCGCCACGGACCGTCCGAGCTACCGCAAGCTCGGCATCATCGCGTACGGCCTGGATCCGTTCCGAGTGGAAGCAGCGGACGAGCAGCGCGGCGTGCACGGCAACGACGAGCGGCTGTCGGTGGAGAATGTCGGGTTCGGGGTGCGGTTCCTGTACGACATTCTCCGGTACGCGCAGTAAAGCGCCGCGGACGCAGATGGTTTGATGCCGTATTCGCGATTCCCGGCCGTACTCAGTACTTGGTACCCACGTACAGAGTACTAAGTACGGCCGGTTGGGCTCATCGCGAACACATACCCATCACATCGCCGGAGCGCCGATCCGCAGCGCGTTCCAGATCAGCGGGAACGTCGCCATCGACTGCGCTCGGTACTGGGGCCGGAAGCCGAACAGGACGACGTGCCCCTTGCCGCGGCTCACGTCCACCATCGCCGCCTTGCCACCCAGCCGAGGGGCGCCGAGGAGCCAGCCGCTCGCCAGCGGATCGCCCGAGGCGGGATAGCGCGCGACCACCGTCGCCCGTGCCGGATCGGTGACGTCGAACGTCGGCGAGTCCTCGAACCACACGACCGACGACGGAGACGTCAGCCCGGCCGCCAGTGGATTCGCCCGATCGAACTCGACGTTGATCAGCGAGCCAGGAGCATAGAAGTCGGTTGGCCGCACGCCGGCCAGCACGTTGGTTACAGGCAGTTGCAACGCCTCGATCGCGTAGTCGCTCGCGTCGTTGAAGGCGAGCACCGTGCCCCCGGCGTCGACGAACGACGCGAGCGCCGCGGCGCCTGGGTCGCCGAGCCCGCCCTTGAGCGAATCGGGGAAGGCACCGGCCGGACCACGCGCGATGATCCGTGCATTCTGGTCGGGGATGATGACCGCGTCGAAGCGCGAGGCGAGATTGCCGGCGCGAATGTCGCGCGCCGTCAGAAGGGTGAACGGGATGCGGTACTGGTCGAACACCCAGCGCGTCCATCCCTCGTCCATCGACGCCGACGCGTTCTTGAAGATCGCGATGCGGCGCGCGCGTGAGTCGCTGAGCCCGGGCGCGACCCAGCGCGTCGTCGGCACTGGCGCTACGGCGGTCGTCGGCACGGTGACCGAGTCCGGCACCATCGCCACGTCGAAGCCATAGAGCAATGGCAGTGTGTGGGCGGTCACGTCGTACGGGCGCTTCGGCGGGCCACCCGGATACTCGTGGAGGTTCGGATAGTGCTGGACCTCGAGCAGCGTCTTGGCGAACGACCCGTAAGGCTGCGCCGTATGGATCACGTAGCTCCCAGCGGGGAAGCTGCGACCGTTCGCCGTGAAGGCGCTGGACGCCTGGCGCACCTCCACTTGACCACGCTGCAGGATGCGCAGCGCGGCGTTCACCGCCGTGTCGCGCGCCGGCAGTGCGGGGATGACGATCGAGGCCGGCCAGTCACTCCGGCCAGGGGCGCGCCGGCCGGCCACCGCGTTGCGCTGCACCTGCGAGTAGCTCGAGAGCCAGAGGGCGCGGTCGTCCGCCGCCTGCGCGAGCAGCGCCCACGACGCCGCGGTCTGATACTTCACGATGTCGCCGATGCCCCACGCGCCGCCGTTCCATTTCGTGAGGAAGTCGACGCCCGTGACCTTGGGATCCACGTTGTAGCCCGCTCGCAGGGAGTCGTAGCTCACCCGGATCGGCGACGCGAGCTGCGCGCTGGCCGTCTCGGTGAGGATGCGGATCGCACCGTGATAGTGCTGGTAGGCGCGCGCCGGCGTCCATGCGTCATACGACGTGTTGTTGGCGATCCCGGTGAGTCCCTGCGCCGTCATGCGCCAGGTCATCGACTTCCCCATCTGGGCCACCCCCGCCATCAGGATCGGATCGATGTTCGGCTCGACCGGATCCATGTACGGCGGAATGAAGATGCGCGACCCGGCCGAGCCCTGCTGATGGATGTCGTTGACGATCTGCGGGTGATACGGCGAGTACAGCGAGTCCACCACCATCCGCGTCTCGGCCTGCGTGAACGCGTACCAGTCGCGGTTGTTGTCGTGTCCCGTGTAATAGTGATAGAGGGCCGGCGGTCCACTGCCCTCCCATCCCGTGCCCAGAGTGCTGCGGTACCAGTCGCCGACGATGTCCACCCCGTCCGGGTTGAGCGACGGTACGAGAATGGTCAGCGCGTTGCGACGGATGGATCGGGACTCCTCGTCCTCACCCGTGGCAAGGCGGTGCGCCAACACGAGGGGAGTGAGGATGCCGCCGACCTCGGTGGAATGGATGCTCGACGTCACGAGCACCACGACCTTCGCATCGCGCTCCAGTGCGGCGCGCTCCGGCGCGGTCGTGAGGCGCGGATCGGCGAGCCGTCGCGCCACGTCGCGGATCTTCGACAGGTTGGCGAGCGTGGCCGGATCGCCGATGAACGCCACGATGAACGGCCGGCCGAGGGTCGTCTTGCCGAGCTCGTGGACCTCGACGCGCGGCGACGCGGCATCGAGCGCCTTGAAGTAGGCAACGACCTGCGACCACTGCGGCAGCTTGCGGTCGGTGCCGGGCTCGAAGCCGATGACGGAGGCGGGGGTGGGGACGGACTGCGCCCCCGCCGAGGGAAGCAGGAGGCCAGCCACGAGAGTGGCGGCCGCGAACGCGTGGAATCGCATGGTGGGAGGATTGGGGTCTGCCCAACCATACGAACGACGGTCGGGCCTCGTTGGCGCAGCTGCAAGCGATAAGCCCGGAAGGCCAGTGCAGAAGACGCTGTAGGCTGTAAGCTCTCGAGCGGCAAGCTCTTCGCCGATCGCTACCGTGAACAGCATCGCGATACTTGAGCACGTTGGTAACGGGGGCGGGGCAATGGCGTTGTCTTCCGCCCTTCGTCACCGAACAGGCCAAGTATCGCGATGCTGTTCGGTGCCGAGATCAGCCAGAAGCTTGACGCTTACAGCTTACAGCCGACGGCGTCCTCTGCACTGAACCACGCACCGCCGCTGGTTGTTCTGTCGTTAACGCCGTTGCCCACCATACCGCGCCGGGGTCCCCGAGCGAGGGCCGGGCCGGCGACGAGTACGAGGGGCAGAATCCGAACGGGAAGTCGCATTCCCCATGATGCGCTCTTGACGAGACGGCGCACCAGACCCTATCCTGGGCCATGGCCAGCCAGCGCAGCTTTTACGTCTTCTCTTATTACTACGACCGTTTTGCGACGGGCCGTGGGTGGAGACGTACGCGCGACTGAGCACGCTCGATCGCCTACGAAGCCCGACGGCCCGTGGAGATTCCACGGGCCTTTTTTTCTTTCCCACGCACGACGCTCCATCTTCCCTCCCCCCCGGTTCCCATGATCATCATCACACGGCCCGATATCACCGACGCCGAGCTCGATCACATCCGCGAGCGGGTGGAGTCAGCCGGCCTGCACACGCACCTTTCGCGCGGTGAGCACCGCACGATCATCGGCTGCATCGGCGACGAGGTGCGTCTCCAGGAGTTGCCACTCCGCTCGCTTCCGGGCGTGGAGTCGGTGCTCCCCGTGCTCAAGCCCTACAAGCGCGCGTCGCGCGAGTTCAGCGTGGACCGCACCATCGTGCGGGTCGGCGAGCGCGCGAACATCGGCGGCGAGGCCATCACGGTGATCGCGGGCCCCTGCTCCGTCGAGAACCGAGAGATGCTCCACGAGACGGCCGTGGCCGTTCGCGACGCCGGCGCGACGATCCTGCGTGGCGGCGCCTTCAAGCCGCGGTCGTCGCCGTACAGCTTCCAGGGCCTCGGCCGAGAGGCGCTGAAGCTGCTCGTCGAGGTCCGTCGGGAAACGGGCCTTCCGGTCGTGACCGAGGTGCTCGACACCCGCGACGTCGATCTCGTGGCCGAGCACGCGGACATGCTCCAGGTGGGCGCGCGCAACATGCAGAACTT
>JALYXJ010000305.1 GCA_030947165.1 Gemmatimonadota bacterium | reverse complement strand
CGGCATCGCCGCGAAGAAGCAGGGGGCGCCCATCGACGTCGAGTACAACCAGGGCAAGCTCGCCTCCGACAACTGGTGCCTGGTGAAGGGCGTGCGCGACAAGAAGATCGCGATGGAATTCATCAACACCGCGCTCGATCCGAAGCTGCAGGCATTGATCGCGCAAAAGGTTCCCTACGGGCCGAGCAACAGCGGTGCGTTCGAGTTCCTGTCGGCGGCCGAAGCGGCTGACCTGGCGACGTCGCCCGAGAACATCAAGAACCAATTCTGGTGGAACACGGATTGGTGGAGCACGCCGGGCCCCGACGGCAAGACGCCGCGCGAAAGCCAGGGCGAGCGCTTCGCGAAATGGATGGTGATGAACTGAGCCCGCGCTGCGTACCGTGGTAAAGGGGTCGTAGACCGATGCAGCAGTCAGTTCGGTTCTGGCGGTCGCGGGAAGGCGCGCTCATCCTTCCCGCGCTCGTGTTCTACCTGCTGGTCTACGTCTACCCGCTCGTGAAGATGGCCGGGTGGAGCTTTTTCGATCACGGCTTCACCCTCAAGTTCTGGCGCGAGCTCGCGGGCGAGCCCGCGTATTTCAAAGCGCTCTCCAACACGCTCGAGATCAGCGTGCTGGTGACGGTCATCACGCTGCTGCTGAGCTACCCCCTCGCGTACCTGATGACCACCACGACGCCGCGCGCGCGCCGGGTGCTGACGGTGCTGCTGCTGATCCCCTTCTGGACCAGCGTGCTCGTGCGCACGTTCGCGTGGCTCGTGATCCTGGGCAGGAACGGGCTCGTGAACAACCTGCTCCTCGCGCTCGGGCTCGTGGGAGAGCCGCAGAAGCTGCTCTTCAACATGTTCGGCGTGCAGGTGGGCATGGTGCAGGTGCTGCTGCCTTTCATGGTGTTTCCGCTCTACGCGGTGATGTCGCGCATCGATCTCAACGTCATTCGCGTGGCGCGAAGCCTGGGCGCGCCGCCGCACCGGGTGTTCCTTCACGTGTTCCTTCCGCTCTCGCTCCCAGGCGTCGCTGCGGGATGCGTCATCGTGTTCCTGCTCGCGGTGGGCTTCTACGTGACACCGGCGCTCCTCGGGGGGCCGGGCCAGATCACGCTGGCCACGATGATCGACATGATGATCACCACGTTCCTGAACTTTGGTTTCGCCGCGACGCTCGGTCTCCTGCTCCTCGCCGTCGTGGCCGGGATCTTCGCCGGGGTGAGCGCGCTCCTGGGACTGAACAGGATCGTCGGCGGCGGGGTGGGCTCGTGACCGGCGCCCGCATGGCGCTGTGGGCGCTCGCCTCCCTCCTGATGGTGTTCCTGGTTGCGCCGATCCTGATCATCATGATCACGTCCTTCAACGGCACGCCGTACATGGAGTTTCCGCCGAAGAGCTTTTCCCTGCGCTGGTATACCAATTTCTTCACGTCGCCCCAGTGGTATCAGACGGCCGTCACGAGCTTCAAAGTGGCGGTGCCGACGACGATCGCTGCGACGGTGCTCGGCACGTCGGCCGCCATCGGCATCGTGCGCGGCAGCTTTTCCGGGCGCCGTGCGCTGGAGGCTTTCTTCGTGTCGCCGATGGTGGTGCCGATCGTGGTGATCGCGCTCGGCTTCTATTTCCTGTTCTCGAGCTACAAGGTGCTCGATACGCCGCTCGCGCTCTTTCTCGGCCACACCGTGATCGCCACGCCGCTCGTGATCGTGATGGTGCGGGCCGCGCTGCAGACCACCAATCCGGCGATGGAATTTGCCGCGCGCAGTCTGGGGGCGGGCTTCTGGCGAGCGCTGTGGTACGTCACGCTGCCGTCGGTGCGCGCGGCGATCGGATCGGCCGCGGCCTTCGCGTTCCTCATCTCCTTTGACGACGTGGTGATCGCCATCTTCGTCGCTGGCCCCAATTCGACGACGCTTCCCAAGCGCATGTGGGAGACGATCCGTTTCGAGATCGACCCCACGCTCACGGCCATTGCATCTCTGCTCACGGTAGTCGCCGTGGTGGTGCTCGTAACCGGTGAGCTCCTCCGGCGCTCGGATCCCGCCGAACGTGCCGAATGACTCGAAGGACGCCATGGATGCGCTGATCACCGACACCCTCGTCGTCACTTGCGACGCGTCCCGGCGCGTCATCGAGCATGGGGCCGTCGCCGTCCGTGGCGACCGCATCGCCGCCGTGGGAACTTCGTCCGATCTGGAGCAGAAGTACACCGAGTTGCCACGCATTGCCGGCCGTGGGCTCGCCACGCTTCCCGGGTTCATCAATGCGCACACGCATACGGCGCTCACCGTGCTGCGCGGTTCGATCGAGGACTTCGACGGCGACGTGATCTACGGCTACATGTCGCCGGTTTCGTACACGATGACCGGCGAAGAGCGGGCAGTGATGGTCCAGATGGGATGCCTCGAGGCGCTGCGCTCGGGTTGTGCGACGCTCGTCGATCCGTTTCGCCACGTGCCGACGTACGGCAAACAGATGGCGGCGACCGGCATGCGGCTCTGGCTCTCAGAGAACTGCGCGGACATCAACACGCTGAACATCCGCAAGGGCGACTACAGCGAGGACCGGGCGTTCGGGCAGGTGTTCCTCGACCGCACCATCGAGATGATCGAGACGCTTCACGACACGCACGCCGGGCGCGTGAAGTGCCAGATCGCCGCGCATGCGCCGGACAACTGCTCGCCGTGGATGCTGGATCAGTTGCAGACACTCGGGCAGCGTTACGGACTCACGCGCACCGTGCATTTGGCGCAGAGCCTTCAGGAAGTGAAGGTGGTTCGAGAAGCGCGCGGCGGCCGGACGCCCGCCGAGTACCTCGATGGCGAGGGCTGGCTCGGACCCGACCTGGTGGGCGCCCACTGGACATTTTGCACCGAGAAGGACATCGACCTGCTCGCGCGTCGCGGCGTTCAGATGGTGCACTGTCCGGCCAACTCATCACGGCGCGGGCCGCATCGCGTGTTGATCGGCCGCATCCAGGACGCCGGCATCAACATCGCGCTCGGCACCGACAACATGACCGAGGACATGTTCCACGCGATGAAGATCGGACTGATCCTCGCTCGGGGCGGTCGCGGTCGCGAGCGTGAGGGCGGCTGCGATCCGCTTCCGCAAGCGCTCCTCGATGGCATCACGGTCAACGCTGCGCGGTCGGTGGGCGCGGAAGATGCCATCGGGTCGATCGAAGCCGGCAAGAAGGCGGACCTCACGCTGATCGACCTCGACGTGCCGGCAATGCGGCCGTTGATCAATCCGGTCTCGACGCTGGTCCATTATGGGCACCCAGGCATCGTGCACAGTGTGATGGTCGACGGCACCTTCCTCCTGCGCGAACGCAACGTGCTCGCTTTCGACGAGCGCGCATTGCTGCGCGAGGCGCAGGCGGTGACGCAGGCGGTATGGACACGCATGCTCGCCGCCAATCCCGACATTCCGCCGCCGCCCGGCGGCCTCGCGTGGCTCGACGCGTGACTCTTCCTCCTACGTGAAAAGGACCAATTCGCCATGACTTTCTCCATCGCCGGACTCTGCCGCCGCACCGGACAGTTCGGCTGCGCGCTCACCACTTCCAGCATGGCCGCGGGCGCCCGCGCGCCTTTCGTTGCGGCGGGCATCGGCGTCGTGCTGTCGCAGGCACGGTCCGACCCGCGTCTTGGCGTGATCGGCCTGCGCTCCCTCGAGGAGGGCCGTTCGGCCATCGAAGCACTGGCGGACATGGTGGCGTCCACGCCGCATACGCGCTGGCGCCAGCTTGCCGTGCTCGACCGCCAAGGTGGCGTCGCGTCCTTCACCGGTGAGATGTGCACGCAGGAAAAAGGCGAGGCGCATGGCGACGGCGCCGTTGCCGTCGGCAACGGGCTCGCGAGCGCCGAGGTCCCCGCGGCGATGCTGCGCGGGTTCGAGGCCGCGCCGGAGAAGGATCTCGCCGAGCGCCTGATCATGGCACTCGAGTATGGACTCGAGGCCGGCGGCGAGGTCTTTCCGTTACGTTCGGCGTCGTTGCACGTCGCTCACGTCGGCGTGCCGTTCCCGCCGGTGAATCTGCGCGTAGATTTCAACGACACGCCCATCGCGGAACTTCGGCGCCTCAACGGCCTGTGGGCGCCGATGATCCCTGGCTACGTGATGCGCTGCCTCGATCCCGATAACTCACCGCCCGCAGCGCAGATCGAGGGGCATTTGCCGAAGTAGGCGCGGCGCCACGCATCCCGGCAACGTTGCGCCGACGCCGCGGGGCGCGGCCGCAATCAGTCGCCCAGCGGCTCGCCGCGCCCGGTTCGCTCGACGATCAGCCGGTAGTGTTCGGGCCGCCGGTGCTTGGCGAAGTTGAAAACATGCTCGCGGAACGTGTCGCCCAGCGCAAGGTCGCAGTTGACCGCGATCACTTCGTCGTCCTCGGTCATGCTCTGCGCGGCGATCTCGCCGGAGGGCCCGACGATGCACGAGCCGCCAATCATGTGAAAGCCGTCCTCGGCGCCACACTTGGCCGCGGCGCCGACCCACAGCGCGTTCTCATGCGCATGCGCCTGCAGGAGCAAGAGATGCGTGAACATGCGCAGGTGCGGCGGTTCGGGCCAGTGGATGTTGAGCGACGGCGTGTTGAACCCGAGTACAACGAGCTCTGCGCCCTGCAGGCCCATCACGCGAAAGGTCTCGGGCCAGCGGCGGTCGTTGCAGATGCACATGCCGATCTTCGCTCCCATCGTCTGCCAGACCTTGAAGCCTTCGTTGCCCACTTCGAAGTAGCGCTTCTCGAGGTGCTGGAACGGCGCGGCCGGCTTGTGGTCGGCATGGCCCGGCAGATGGACCTTGCGATAGCGGCCGACGAATCTACCCTGCCGGTCGACGAGGAGCGACGTGTTGAACCGGTGGCCGTCGGCGGTGAGCTCCGCGTAGCCCAGATAGAACCCGACGTCGAGTTTCTTCGCTTCGTCGAAGAGCGGCTTTGTGGCGGCGTTGGGCATCTCGCGCTCGAAGAAGCGGTCGATCTCTTCCTGCCCTGTCATCCAGTAGCGCGGAAAGAACGTGGTCAGCGCGAGCTCGGGAAAGACGACGAACTCGGCACCGCGGCCCTTCGCTTCCCGCAGCATGGCGAGCAGGCGTTGCACAACGCTCTCGCGGGTGTCGGCGAGGTGGACGGGGCCCATCTGAGCCACAGCGAGATTGAGCTTGCGCGGCATGGCGACTTCCTCAGTTGATGAGTGACTTGAACAGACGCATCGCCGCCGTCGGCGCCGGCCGCCGTTCGACGGGTCCCGGTGCGCTGCGCGGGATGAATTGCCCGGAGCCGCGCTCGACGTGCAGCGCGCCCTCCGCGATGACCACGCGGCCGCGGCTAAGGACGGTCTCCGGCCAGCCTTGGAGCGTGCGGCCTTCGTAGGGGGTGTAGCCCACGTTGTCGTGGAGCATCGACCACGTGATCTCGACCTTCGCTTCGGGATTCCAGAGCGCGACATCGGCATCGGCGCCGACCGCGAGCGTGCCCTTGCGCGCGAGCAGGCCGTACATCCGCGCGTGATTGGTCGACGTCAGCGCGACGAACTCGTTGAGGCCGAGGCGTCCTTTGCCTACGCCTTCGGAAAAGAGCAGCGGCATGCGCAGTTCGATGCCGGGTACGCCGTTCGCCATGTCCTTGAACGTCGTCGCGTCGCCTTTTGGCAGCTTGCCTGACGCGTCGTAGCGGTACGGCGCGTGATCGGAGGAAAAGACCTGGAACGTGCCGTTCGCGAGCCCTTCCCAGATCGCTTGCTGCGAGGCGGCGTCGCGCGGCGGCGGACTGCAGCAGAACATCGCGCCTTCGAGTCCGGGCCGGTCGACGTCGGCGGCCGTGAGGAACAGGTATTGCGGGCACGTCTCCGCATACACCTGGGCGCCGAGCGACTGCGCAGCGCGGATCCCGCGCGCCGCCTCGATACCCGACACGTGCACGATGAGCAGAGGCACGTCGACGAGCCGCGACAACGCGATCGCGCGCTGGGCCGCTTCGGCTTCCGCCAGCGGATCGTGGCTCACCATGTGGAAGCGCGGTGCGACGTGTCCGCGCTCCAGCAGGCGCTTTGCGATCCAGCGGATCATGTCGTTATTCTCGGCATGCACCATTACCAGCGCACCCTCGCGATCGGCAAGCGACAGCACATCGAGCAGCTGGTAGTCGTCGAGCTTGAGGCGGTCGTAGGTCATGTAGACCTTGAACGACGTCATGCCGCGGCGGATCAGCGCCGGCAGGTGTTCGTTCATCGTCTGCTGGTTCGGGTCCGAGACGATGAGATGGAACCCGTAGTCGATCACCGCCTTCTCGCGCGCGCGTCGCTCGTAGTCGGCCACGACGTCGAGCAGCGAGTTGCCGCGATGCTGGCACGCGAACGGCAGGATCGTCGTCGTGCCGCCGAATGCGGCGGAAACTGTGGCCGAGTAGAAATCGTCCGCACACATCATGCCCATGCTCGAAAGCTGCTCGACGTGGCAGTGGCTGTCGATGCCTCCCGGCATGACCAGGCGGCTCGAAGCGTCGATGTCGCGCGTGCCTGCGGGAAGCTTCTCGGCGACGGCGACGATGCGCCCGCCGGTGATGCCCAGGTCGCCCCGCGAAGTTTCGCAGGCGGTGACCAGCGTCCCGTTGCGGACGGTGAGATCGAACGCGGCCATTACGTCGCTCCTTCGGCCAGCAGTGCATGCAGCGTGGTTGCGCGTGTCGCGGCGACGAGGCAGCCCTCGAGCCCCCGCTCGAACACCGCGCGGGGCAGGTCACGGCCGATGAACACCAGCGCGCTCGTTCGCGATTCATCGTCCCGCCACCGTGCACCCGACGCCACGTCCATCAGCGTTTGCACGCCCTGGAAGATCACGCGCTCGTCGCGGCCCGCGACGTCGAGCACGCCTTTGTAGCGCAGCATGTCCGAGCCGTAGAGCTCCACCATCGACGCGAGAAAGTCGTCGAGGCGCGCGAGATCGAAGGGCCGCGTCGCGCGGAAGGCGAAAGTCCCGATGCGATCGCCGTGCCGCGGCTCGCTCGGGACGCGACGGAAGCCCATCGGCGGGGCCGGCACGTCGAACAGTTCGGCGATCGGCGTCGCACCGAAGTGCACGGGACGGATCGGCGCGTACGGATTCATGCCGGCGAGCCGCGTCGTGAGGCGGGCTGTCACTTCTCCAGGCACGAGATCGGTCTTGGAAAGGAGAATACGATCGGCGAAGCCGACCTGGGCCTGCGCCTCCGTAAACTCGTCCAGCGTGCGCTCGCCGTGCTTTGCGTCGACGACCGTGATCACCGCATCTAGCCGATAGTGGCCGTGAAGGGGGCCCTGACGCGCGAGCGCGCGCATCACCGGGCCGGGGTCGGCGAGGCCCGTCGTTTCGATCACGACGCGGTCCAGACCCAGACGGCCGCGCTCACCCTGCA
>JALYXJ010000431.1 GCA_030947165.1 Gemmatimonadota bacterium | reverse complement strand
ACGCTGCAGGGCGTCCGTCACCTTCGCGTCGAGGCCGGCGCGCGGCGGATTGAGCAGCACCACGTCAGCGGGAAGGGCGGCGGTGAGGTGATCCTCCACGCGCCCCGCCACGGCCGACGATGGCGGTTGCAGCCGCGCGCGAAGGCCCTGAACCGCATCGCGATCGAGCTCGATCGCCACGACCTTGCGTCCGTCGGCGGCGAGCGGCACGGCGGTCGCGCCGGTGCCGGCATACGCGTCGACCACGCGCGCGGGATCGTAGCTGCGCACGCGCGCCAACACGTACGACTGGAGCCGGGCGGCGACGCGCGCATTCACCTGCGCGAACGATGCGCCGCTCTGCGCCTGGGCGCTGCGGCGGCCGAGCAGCCGCGCGCGACCGTGCTCCGGCTTCCACCACAGCTCGGCGAGCGCGGGTACGCGCGCGAAGAAGGTCTCCGGCGCGCGCCACACGCTGCCCCCCTCGACCACTGCGGAGGCGCCGTCCTCCACCAATCGCACCGCCACACGCAGCGCCGCCTCGGGCGGCAGCAGGTCGAACGCACCGCGCAGGTCGGCCCAGATCGCCATTACGCCCTCATCGGTGATCGGGCAATCGCGCAGATCGAACACGGCGACGGGGTCGTCGTACGGGTGAAGGCCGGCGATCCATCCGCCGCCGCGCCGGCGGAGATGCAGGGTGAGCTTCCGGCGATAGCGCCACTGCGCATCACTCGCCTCAACGGTCGGATCAGCCACGTCACGCTTCCCGATCCGCCGCAGTGCGTCGCCGATGATCTGGGCTTTCGCCGCGAGCTGCGCCGCGTAGTTGATGTGCTGGATCTGACAGCCGCCGCAGCGATCCTGGGTGTAGTGCGGACAGGGTGGGTCGATCCGCGCCGGCGACGGGATCTCCACCGACTCGAGTACCCCGCGCGCGAACCGGCGACTCGGCGTGAAGCGCACCCGCGCCACATCTGCCGGCGCGGTGCGCGGAACGAACACCACCATGCCGTCGCTGCGCCCCACGCCGTCGCCACCGGCGGCCACGCTCGCGATCTCCACGCGGGCCACCGTCTCGCTCATCGCAGCGACTCCAGGCGCGCACTCCGCAGCCAGTTGGAGGCTTGGTCGCCCACGGGACTGGGCGCCGGCGTCTCGGCCGCACGCCGAGGGGCGGATCGATCGCGCTCGGCCAACAGCGCAGCGGCAATTGCGGCATGCACCATCCCAGCACGATCCGGCGTGCGGTTCACCAGGTCGGGGAGGCGACGCTCCAGCCACTGGATCTCGATCGCACCGCTCCGAAACTCGGCATCCTCCATGACGCGCAGATGGAAATCGCGCGAGGTGTCCACGCCCTCGATCGTGAGCTCCAGCAGCGCGCGATGCATGCGCGCCACCGCCTCCAGCCGCGTTGGCGCCCACACGATGAGCTTGGCGAGCATGGGATCGTAGTATAGCGTGATCTCGCTGCCGGTTTCGATCCCGCCATCCCATCGAACGCCCGGCCCGCTCGGCACGTGCAGGTATTGCACGCGGCCGGTGGATGGCAGAAAGCCGTTGGCTGGATCCTCGCTGGTGATGCGGCACTCGATCGCCCACCCGCGCGGCACGAGCTCCGTCTGCTTGAACGGCAGTCGTTCCCCGGCGGCGATGCGGATCTGCCACTGCACCAGATCCACCCCGGTCACGAGCTCCGTGACCGGGTGCTCCACCTGGATGCGCGTGTTCATCTCGAGAAAGTAGAAGTCACCTGAGGCGTCGAGCAGGAACTCGCAGGTGCCGGCGTTCACGTAACCGGCCGCCTTTGCGGCGGCCACGGCCGCGGTGCCCATCCGGAACCGCAGCTCCGGCGTGACGGCGATGCTCGGCGCTTCCTCGATCATCTTCTGGTGGCGTCGCTGCACCGAGCACTCGCGCTCGCCCAGGTACAGTATGGTGCCGTACGAGTCGCCGAGGATCTGGATCTCGACGTGCCGAGGACCCACGATGTATTTCTCCACGTACACCGCGTCGTCGCCGAAGGCGTTCTTCGCCTCGCGCTGCGCGGACTCCAACGCAGATGCGAGGTCCTCGCGCTTGTGGACGACGCGCATTCCCTTCCCGCCCCCGCCGGCAGCCGCCTTCAGCAGCACCGGATAGCCGAACGTCTCCGCAACCGTGGCGGCCTCCTCGGCGTCCCGCAGCGCCGTGATCGTGCCGGGCACCACCGGCGTACCGGCTTTGATGGCAAGCTCACGCGCCGCCGTCTTGCTCCCCATCGCCGCGATCGCCTCGGCCGGCGGGCCGATGAACACCAGACCGGCTTCGCGCACGGCGCGCGCGAACCATTCCCGCTCGGCGAGAAACCCGTAGCCGGGATGAATCGCTTCGGCGCCGGTCTTCCGGGCCGCGGCAATGATCGCGTCGCCCTTGAGGTACGATTCGCTCGATGGCGCTGGACCGATCAGCACCGCTTCGTCGGCCTCGCGCACGTGCGGGGCGCGCGCGTCGGCCTCTGAGTACACCGCGACGCTCTTCACGCCGAGTTCGCGACAGGCACGGATGACCCGGAGCGCGATCTCGCCGCGGTTCGCGATGAGGATCTTCTTAAACACGGTGCAGAACCTTCGCGGAGTTCATCCCGCGCGAAGTGTCGGGGCTCAGGTCAGGCATCAGAGCGGGATGTTCCCGTGCTTCTTGGGCGGGTTGCGGTCCCGCTTCGTGCGCAGCGTCTCGAGAGCGTCGATCAGTCGCGGCCGGGTGTCACGCGGATCGATGATGTCGTCCAGATAGCCGCGGCCGGCGGCGATGTACGGGTGCGCGAACTTCTCGCGATAGTCGTTGATCTTCTCGTCGGTGGCCGCGTCGGGATTGCCGCTCTCGGCGATCTCCTTGCGAAAGAGGATCTCCACCGCGCCCTTCGGCCCCATGACGGCGATCTCCGCCGTCGGCCAGGCGAGATTCAGATCGCCGCGAATGTGCTTGGAGCTCATCACGTCATACGCGCCGCCGTACGCCTTGCGCGTGATCACGGTGAGCTTGGGCACCGTGGCTTCGCAGTAGGCGTAGAGCAGCTTCGCCCCGTGGCGAATGATCCCGCTGTGCTCCTGCGCCACGCCGGGCAGGAAGCCCGGCACGTCCTCGAGCGTCACGATTGGAATGTTGAACGCATCGCAGAAGCGGATGAAGCGCGCGGCCTTGACGGAAGCGTTGATGTCGAGCACGCCGGCCAGCATGGCTGGCTGATTGGCGACGATGCCCACGCTGTAGCCGCCAAGGTGGGCGAAGCCGCAGAGAATGTTCCCGGCGAATTCACCGTGCACCTCGTAGAAGTCGCCGTCGTCCACCACACGTCGGATCACTTCGTGCATGTCGTACGGCTTGTTCGGATTGTCCGGCACCACCTCGAGCAGACCTTCGTCGCGCCGATCGCGCGGATCGGTGCCGCGCCCGCGCGGCGGATCGTCCAGGTTGTTGTTCGGGATGTAGCGGAACAGGTCACGAATCGCCTGGAGACATGCCGGCTCCGAGTCGTGCGCGAAGTGCGCGACACCGGAGCGCTGGGTGTGGGTGTCGGCGCCTCCCAGCTCCTCCATCGTCACGTCCTCGTGCGTGACGGTCTTCACGACGTTCGGCCCGGTGACGAACATGTAGCTCGTCTTGCGCACCATGTATGTGAAGTCGGTGATCGCCGGCGAGTAGACGGCGCCGCCCGCGCAGGGCCCGAGGATCGCGCTGATCTGCGGCACGACACCGGATGCCAGCGTGTTGCGCAGGAAGATCTCGGCATATCCGCCGAGCGACACGACGCCCTCCTGGATGCGCGCGCCCCCCGAGTCGTTCAGCCCGATGACCGGAGCGCCGTTGCGGACCGCGAGATCCATCACCTTGCAGATCTTCTCGGCAAACGCCTCGCTGAGCGAGCCGCCGAACACGGTGAAGTCCTGCGAGAACACGTAGACCAGGCGGCCTTCGATGCGCCCGTAGCCGGTCACGACGCCGTCGCCGTACGGAC
>JALYXJ010000427.1 GCA_030947165.1 Gemmatimonadota bacterium | reverse complement strand
GCATTGTCCATCGGGACATCAAACCGGAGAACGTGCTGCTGGTCGACGGCACCCACGCGATGGTGGCGGATTTCGGGCTCGCGCGAGCGCTGCTCCGCTCGTCCGACCACCGACTGACGCAGTCGCGCCACGTCGTCGGCACGGTGCACTACATGAGTCCCGAGCAGGCGGGACCCAATCAGAAGCTCGATCATCGTTCCGACATCTACAGCCTCGGCTGCGTGCTGTTCGAGATGCTGACTGGCCATCCGCCGTTCGACGCGGAAAACGAGCTCGCGGTGCTGGCGTGCCACCTCCAGGAGCGTCCGCCGCGGTTGGCAAGCTACCAGGTCGATTTGCCGGACGCGGTGGAGGGTGTCATCCAGCGGGCGCTCGAGAAGGATCCCGACCGTCGCTTCCAGAGCGCGTCGGATCTGTCACAGGCGCTGGACCTCGCGATCTCCACCTCCGCCGACCAGCCATGGCAGCCGTTGCGCCGGCTGTGGAGACGAAGCGGTTCGCGTTGGGCTGGAGGACGGCGGGCGCGGTGGATCGCCGTCGCGGCGGCCGCCGCGGCGGTCGGACTCGCGCTTCTCCTCCTCGTGCTGCCGGCCGCGAAGCCGGTGCGGGCGCGCGTCAGCGCTCTCTGGAGCCCACCGCTCGACAGCGCTCGCTATGTCATCGTGCCATTCCGGCGCGGTCCGGGTGTACCACGCGATGTGGTGCCGGAGCTGATGCTGCACGACGCCTTCGCTCGCTGGTCCGGGCTGAAGATGGTGGAGCAGTTCCAGGTGATGGACGCGGTCGCGCGGCACGACACGCTCGACCTGCGCAGCGACGATGCACGAGATGTCTCGAGCCAGCTGGGCGCGGGGCGCTACGTCTGGGGCGAGGTCAGCAGCGTCGGGGACTCGCTCCGCCTTCACGCCTCGCTGTACGACGCCAACTCTGGCATCGCGCTCGATGAGATCAGCGTCAAGGTCGGACGCAACGGCGCACAGGATGGTCCGTATCAGCAGATCGCCGACCGGCTCCTCTTTCATGGATTGGCCACGACCGGTCGCCAGGAGACCGACCCCGGCACATCGTCCTTCGTGGCGCGACGCGCTTTCCTGCGAGGCCAGCTCGCCTTGCAGGAGTGGAGCCTGGCTGCGGCGGACTCCGCCTTCGCCGAAGCGGTCGCGCAGGATCCCGACTATGCGGCCGCGTATCTGTGGCTCGCGCAGGTCCGCGGATGGACGTCGAACAACCCGCAGCAGTGGCGTGCGCTGGCAGGGAACGCGATCGCGAAGCAGACGCGCCTTTCCGATCGCGAGCGGAAGCTCGCGGCCGCGCTGCTCTCCATGGCCAACGGCGACTTTCCGGAAGCCTGCACCATGTACAGGGCATTGCGGAGAGCGGACCCGCGCGACTTCACCGCCACCTTCGGGATGGGGGAATGTGCGCAGCGCGACGAAGTGGTGGTCCCCGATCCGCGGAGCCGGTCCGGCTGGCGGTTTCGTTCGAGCAAGTTTCAGGCGGTCAACGCCTATCGGGACGCGTTCGAGCTCCTTCCATCCATTCACAAGGCATTTCGCGCCAACGCATTCGGCCGTGTGCGCCGCATCTTCATGACGGCGGCGGCGTCGCGGCTGAATGGACACGCCCTTCCGCCCGACACGACGCGGTTCTGGACCGCGCCGTCGTGGGAGGGCGATTCACTCGTGCTAATCCCATTCCCCACCAGCCTCGATCAGTCCGCGCCCGCGCGTACACTGTCGGCGACCACTGCCGAGGCGGTGGACCACATGCGCACGATGTTCCGCGACGTCGCCGCGTCCTGGCGGCGTGCCTTCCCCGACGACGTCGTTCCGCGCGAGGCGATGGCCGTGGCGCTGGAGCTGCTTGGCGATCCGACCGCGCTCGACACGCTGCGTGCGGCCCGACCGCTCGCGGCGGACGACGAGCAGCGTATCCGGCTCGCCGCCGAGGAAGTCTGGCTGCGCATCAAGTTCGGTGTGCCGGACAACGCGGGCAGCCTCGGCATCGCGAAAGCCATCGCCGATTCATTGTTGCGCGGCGCGCTCGAGCACCCGTCGTCTTCCGATTCCCTACTCGGGCCGCTCGCGATGCTCACCGGCAGGGCGGACCTTGCCGCCGCGCTGGCGCGTCGCACCGTCCAACCCGACCGAGCGTACGGTACCCTACCCATTGGTACGATCGCGTCCGCCAGCGCTCTGCTGGTCTTTTCCGCGCTCGGCGGACCGGCCGATAGCCTTCGCGCGCTCGAGCCTCGGGTTGCCGCCGAGATTCGCGCCACTGTGGCCGCGCCGCGGCAGCCCGGTCTTTACGCCACCCTGCTCGGACAGGCTGCCGGTCTCGCCTTTCCGGTGTACCGGTTCGGGAGCTTCCCCACGCTTGCTGGATTGGGAAATCCATTTCTCGAGGCGCAAGCCGCATATGCGAAGGGAGATCAGGCTGGCGCCCGACGGACGCTCACGACCGAAGGGCAGTACCGCGCCACTTCGCGCGCCGCGGACCTGACTCTCGACATCACCTACACCGGCGCCTGGACCCTGGCCGCCCTCGGCGACCGCGCCGCCGCGATCGATTGGCTCGATCCCGTGCTCAACGCGGCGCCACTCTATCCCCCCGAGGTCATCAGCCGTCCGGCGAACGCGGGGGCGCTGATGCGCGCCGTGATCCTTCGCGCCGAGCTCGCCCGCGCCAGCGGGGACGCGTTGAACGCCCGTCGGTGGGCGAATCCGGTCGCGATTCTCTGGGCCGACGCCGACCCCTTCTTGCGGCCCCTCGTGCAGTCGATGCATACCATGTCATCCACGTGACAGGGCGCCGCCGCCCTCACCAACTGAGATGCCCCCCCCTCGCGACTCCTACGACCTCCTCGCACAGTCCATCGAGCGAGTGATCCGCAGCGATCTTCCGCCCCCGCCGGCGGAGGAGCAGCTCGCGGGCGCAATCGACCGGATCATGCTCGAGGAGGCACGCGGGGGCGAGCTGCGGCTCGCCTACCTGCGCGTGCTGATCGTCGCGCCGTTGGTCGTGCTCACGCTCTGGCCGCTCATTCGCGACGGCGTCGCCGGCTCTACGGCCGTGCTCGTGCTGCCCGCGCTGGCCAGCGTACTCTGGTTCGGCGCCTCCATCGCGGTGTTGATCGCGCTGCGTCGCGGCTGGTATGCGCGCTGGGCGCCCCACGCGCTGCCGTTCCTGAACGGCGCGATGATCTTGGGCATCTTCGTACCGTCGCTCGCGTTCGCCAACTCGGCGTGGCGAGCCACTGCCCCCGAGGTGCTGGGCTACGTCACGGCGCTGTGCGCGTTCCTCAGCCTCTCGGGCGCGCTTCGGCTCTCGCGATCGGCGGCCCGCACGGGGACGGCGCTGGCCATCATCGTGTTCGTCCTCGTCGCCTTCAGCGCACGCATGCACCTGCTGCCGGCGTTCGCGATCGTCATAGCCCTCATCAGCACGGGGCTCCTGAGCTCGAGCGTGACGAACCTGGTGCGGCGTGTGGTGACGGACGAGGTGGCGAAGACGACGCTCTCGCGCCTCTATCATGACGCCGCCGAGAGCATCGACGCGCGCGAGCAGGTGCTCAAGATCGTGTCGCACGACCTGCGGAATCCCCTCCACACCATCTCGATGTGTGCGTCGCTGCTGATCGACGTCCCGCTGCCCGCGGATCAGCAGGTGATGCAGCTCAAGCC
>JALYXJ010000302.1 GCA_030947165.1 Gemmatimonadota bacterium | reverse complement strand
GTTCGAGCGTCTACCGCAGTCGTCATCTTTCGCTCCTCAGTGGTCAAAAAAGAAAAAGCCCCGGTCCTCGAGAGGAGGACCGGGGCCGAGCGGCGGTGTTCCGCCGAGTCGTCGACTACGCGCGCGTGCGCGGTCGCCCGTCCGTCTCTCCCGATGGGAAAGCGGTGGTCATCGACATCGACATGGGAATTCGCGACAAGCGCATCGGAGGGCGGACGCTGGAACGGTGTGTTGACGACGCAGCACGGGCAGATACAAAAAATGCCCGGCGAGCCGCCGGGCGTTCGCGTTTTAGCAATTATTTAACGTGGCTGCAATAGGCGGCAAAGCACCACGGCTCTTCAGTTGTCTTCCGCACTATACGTCATTCGAGTCGAATCTGTCAAGCGTCGCCGAACAAGGCCAGCAGATCGGCCCACGAGTAGCCGGCGCCCAGAGCCAGCATCGTCTCGATGCGCGCCTGGCCCGGCCGTCGTCCGTACGCGAAGATCGCCCCAGCGTCGAGCAGCCGACGTCCGCCGCCGGGATAGGCGTAGCTCGGGCCTACGCGTCCCCGCTGCGCGCGCGAGCTCACGATCACCGGCCGGCCGCGCTCTACCCATCGTGTCACGCCGTCCACCATCGCCGGCGGCACGTTGCCTCGCCCCATCGCGGCCAGCACGACGGCCCGCGCGCCCGAGTCCCGCGACGCGTCGAGCATCCGCGCGTCGGCACCGGCGTACGCGTGCACGAGGTCCACCGGCTCGGCCGGCTGCGCAGGGACGATCGGCGACGCCATCTTGAGGAGCGCGCGATGATAGAGCACCACCCCTTCGTCCACCTCGCCAAGCGCGCCAAGGCCAGGGCTCTCGAACGCATCGCGCGCCTCCGTGTGCGTCTTCCCCACCTCGAGCGCGCTGTGGATGCGCTCGCCGATGCACACGAGCACGCCGTTGGCGCGCGACAGCGGACTCGCCGCCACGCGCGTCGCGTCGAGCAGGTTGGATGGCCCGTCCCATCCGAGGTCACTCGCCGGACGCATCGCGCCGGTGAACACCACCGGCTTCTCAGGGGGGAGCGAGCGCGCGACCAGGTACGCCGACTCCTCGAGCGTATCGGACCCGTGCGTCACCACCACGCCATCCACCTCCGGCCGCGCGAGATGGTCGGCGATCCGGTTCCGCAGCGCCCACATGCGCTCCACCGTCATGTGCGGCCCCGGAAAACGGCCCCACTGCTCCACCTCCAGCGGCGCGACGTCGGACAATCCTCGCGTCGCGCTGACGATGTCCTCGCCGCTGAGGGTCGGCACCGCGCCCCCGGCCGCGGCATCGAACTTCATGGAGATCGTTCCGCCGGTGAAGAGGATGACGATCATCCGCAGAGCACGCTCCCGCCGTTCACATTGAGGATCTCTCCCGTGATGTGCCGCGCGAGCGGCGAGCAGAGAAACACGATCGGCCCGGCGATGTCGTCGGCGCTCGCGATGCGGCCGAGTGGAATGGCCGCGCTCGCGCGCTCGCGTCCGCCCTTCGCCATCGGGCCGGCGACCATCTCGGTGTCCACCCAGCCCGGCGCCACCGAGTTCACCGTCACCCCGCGCGGCGCGAGCTCGATCGCGAGCGACTTCGTGAACGAGATGACCGCGCCCTTGCTCGCGCCGTAGTCCGCATGGAACGCCTCGCCGCGCTGCCCCGCCGTACTGGAGACGAGCACGATCCGGCCGTCGTTCGCGATGGCGCGCGCGACGGACCGCGTCGTGAAGAAGATCGAATCCACGTTCTCACGGATGGTGCGGGCCCACTGTTCGTCGGTCATCTCCGCGAGCGCGACGTCGTCCGCCGGCCAGATACCCGCGTTCCCGACGAAGAGGTCGAGCCCGCCGAGCGCGTCCACCGTCGCGGCGACGAGCGCCTCCGCACCCTCGCGCGTCGCGATGTCCGATGCGTGCGCCGCCGCCGCGACCCCGAGCGCGCTCAATTCGGCGACCACGCGGCCAGCCTCCGCGGCTCGGGAGCGGTAACCGATCATCACATCCGCCCCGGCGCGGGCGAGCAGCCGCGCCGCCGCGGCGCCGATCCCTCGCGAGCCGCCGGTCACGAGGGCGCGCTTGCCGCGAAGGTCGATCACAACGTCTGCTCCACGGCATCGCAGATGATATGCTCGATGCAGAGGTGCAGCTCCTGCGCGCGGTCCGTGCGCGTCGTCGGGATCACCACGTTGTGGTCGGCCAGGGCACGCAGCGCGCCCCCGTCGCGTGCGCTGAACGCCAGCACCTTCGCTCCCTTGGCATGTGCCGCCTCGGCGGCCCGTAGGACGTTCGGCGAGTTGCCGCTCGTGGAGTGGATGATCAGCAGATCGCCGCGCTTTGCGAACGCTTCCACCTGACGCGCGAACACGTTCTCGAATCCGATGTCATTGCCCGCGGCGGTCAGTAGCGACGTGTCGGTCGTGAGCGCGAGCGCCGGATACGCCCGGCGAGTCCGCATGTAGCGCACGACGTACTCG
>JALYXJ010000406.1 GCA_030947165.1 Gemmatimonadota bacterium | reverse complement strand
TCTTCTTCGCGCCGTTCGTGACGACGCTCGTCGCGGTCGCGATCGTCTGGCGCTACCTGTACCATCCGCAGTACGGGCTGCTCAACTGGTTGCTGGGGCACGTGGGGGTGCGGCCGATCGACTGGTTGGGCGATCCGCGGTGGGCGATGCCCGCCGTGATCCTCATGGCCACGTGGAAGAACTTCGGCTACAACATGCTCATCTTCATCGCGGGGCTGCAGAACATCCCGCGCGAGCTGCACGAGGCCGCCGCCCTCGATGGGGCGACGCCGTTCCAGCGGTTCCGGCACGTCACGCTGCCGATGCTCGCACCCACGATGTTCTTCGTGGTGATCGTGACGATGATCGGATATCTCCAGCTCTTCACCGAGCCGTATGTGATGACCGCCGGCGGGCCGCTGCGCGCCACGACGAGCCTGGTGCTGTACATGTACGAGGAGGGTTTCCGCTGGTGGCGGCTGGGCGTGGCGGCGGCGATCTCGTTCCTCCTGTTCCTGCTGATCGTGACCTTCACCTTCATTCAGCGGCGGATCTCTCCCCGCGCCGCGGTATGACACCCTCGCGGTCGAGTCAGGCGCGTCTGTCGTCGATCGCGCTGCACACGGCGCTGGTGGTCTTCGGGATGCTCTCCCTGCTCCCGCTGCTCTGGATGGTGAGTGCGTCGTTCATGCGGACGGGCGAGGCGTCGACCTTCCCGCCACCGCTCCTGCCGCGTCATCCCACGACCGCGCACTACGCCGATCTCTTCGGACGGCTGGCGCTCGGACACTACGCGCTCAACAGTGCGATCGTGGCCGTGCTGACGACCACCTGCGCGCTGGCGATCAACTCATCGGCTGGCTACGCCTTCGCGAAGCTACGCTTCCGTGGACGGGACCGGACCTTCCGCGTACTGGCGGCAGGGCTGGCGATCCCCGTGCAGGTCGCGATGCTCCCGCTGTTCCTGCTGATCAAGTCGCTCGGTCTCGTGAACAGCTACGGCGGCGTCATCATTCCGGGGCTGGCCAGCATCTTCGGGATCTTTCTCGTACGGCAGTACGCACTCGCCATACCCGACGACCTCCTCGATGCGGCGCGCATCGACGGCGCCGGGGAGTTCCGCGTCTTCCGCTCGATCGTGCTGCCGACGATCCGTCCCGTCCTGGCGACGCTCGGGCTGTGGACCTTCCTCGCGACGTGGAACGACTTCATGTGGCCGCTCATCGTGCTGAGCGACGATCGGCGGTACACGCTGCCCGTCGCGCTGGCCGGCCTGATGGGCGAGCACGCCCAGGACGTGGAGCTGATGATGGCCGGCGCGGTGATCACGGTGCTGCCGGTGCTCATCCTCTTTCTGATGCTCCAGCGCTATTACGTGGAAGGCGTGACCGAAGGCAGCGTCAAGTGACCACGCTCGAGCGGGCGACGTCAGCCGCCCAGGATCGCGCCGTTGCTGCGAATCACATCGCGGTAGTAGTGCGCGCTCGCCTTGGGCGTCCGCGCCTGCGACTGGTAGTTCACGTGCACGAGACCGAACCGCTTGGAGAAGCCCAGGCTCCATTCGTAGTTGTCGAACAGGCTCCAGGCGAAGTAGCCACGCAGGTCGGCGCCCTTGGCGATCGCCTCGCGGGCCGCCTTCAGATGCTCGCGGTAGTACCACACGCGCAGGGGATCGTCCACCCGCCCGTCGATGGCGTGAGGCGCGTCGTAGAACGCGGCGCCGTTCTCGGTGATGTAGAGGGGCATGCGTCCGTAGCGCTCGGTGACCCAGAGCAGCGTACGCGTGAGGGAGGGAGGATGCACCTCCCAGCCCGTGTCGCTGTATGCGTGCTCCGGCTGTCGCACGTACGCGATGCATACCGGCGGCAAGGTCGGATCGTGGCGCACGACACCGCGGGTGTAGTAGTTGATGCCGAGGAAGTCGATCGGCTGGCGGATGAGCGCGAAGTCGTCGGCGGGAAAATCGGGCCATGCGTCGCCAAAGATGTCCGGCATCTCGTCGGGGTAGCTGCCCTTGAACACGGGATCGAGATATTGCCGGTTCATGTACGCGTCGCCGCGCTGCACGGCTCGAGCGTCTTCCTTGCTGTCGGTCGCGGGGTCCTTGGGCTCGAGGTTGACCACGAGCCCGATCTGGCCGACGCGCGCCTCCGCACGGAACGCCTGTACGCCGCGCCCGTGCGCGCGCAAGAGGTTGTGGCTCGCGATGGGCGCCTCGAACATGTTCCGATGGCCGGGTGCGAGCATGCCGTGCAGATAGCCGCCGTCGGTCACGACCCATGGCTCGTTCAGCGTGGCCCACATCGGTACGCGATCGCCGAGGCGACGGTAGAGCGCCGAGGCGTACTCGCCGAACCAGTCGGCGGCGTCCCGGTTCAGCCAGCCGCCCCGATCGTCGAGCGCCGCGGGCAGGTCCCAGTGAAAGAGCGTCGCGTTCGGCGTGATGTTCGCCGCGAGCAACGCATCGACGAGCTGCTCGTAGAAGTCGAGCCCTCGCGTGTTGACGGTCCCGATGCCCTGCGGAAGGATCCGGCTCCAGCTGATGCTGAAGCGGTATGCCTGCAGCCCGAGCTCGCTCATCAGCTTCACGTCGTCGCGAAACCGACGATAGTGATCGCAGGCGACGTCGCCGCTCTCTCCATTCGCCGTGCGGCCGGGGCTGTGCGCGAAGCGCTGCCAGATGCTCGGGCCGGCGCCGTCAGCGAGCGGACTGCCTTC
>JALYXJ010000365.1 GCA_030947165.1 Gemmatimonadota bacterium | reverse complement strand
GCCCACGAGTCCGTCCGCCAAGTACCACTCCCTGCTCGCTGTCCTCCACGAAGCCCACGACGAACGCCCGGAGGTCGCTCGGCAAGTCCTCGACGTATTGGTTGATCGACAGCTCGATCGCGAGAGCGACGACGACGTCCGCTACTATGTGTTCGCCAATGCGCTGGCGAAGCGGATCTCCACGGAGCCCTCAGCATCCATCAACCTCTATCTCCGCGAGTACGCGCAGCCGCAGATCGAGCTGTTCAACCTCGTCGCCACTCATCTCCCCACCGTCAGTGCGGCGGGTATCGTCGCGAATCGGATGTTGGCGCGACACCTCGGCGGACGCCGCGCCGTCACGCTGCTGGACATCGGCATCGGGACGGCGCGGCAGGAGGTGGCGTTGCTGCACGACATGGCCCGCGCCGGCCTTCTCCCGGACCGCCTCACGGTCGTCGCGGTGGAACCGAACGCGCACTGCCTCGCCACCGCCGAGCGGGCGCTACGCGATACGGCAGCGACGCTCGGTCTGGACCTGCAGTTCCGGGGGATCAGTGCGGTGATCGAGGATCTGTCGCCCGAGGAGTGGGTGACACTTCGGCCGGACGACGAGCCGCTCGTGGTGCACGCCGCGTTCGCGGCGCATCACATCCGCTCTGGCGCCGGCGAGGGACGCGACGAAGTGTTCGAGCGGCTGCACGCGCTCGACCCCGAGGCGATCGTCCTCTGCGAGCCGAACGCCGATCACCACACCCAGTCGTTCTTTCGTCGCTTCGAGAGCGCGTGGGACCACTTCTCGCGCACCTTCCATCTCATCGATCAGCTCGACATCGCCCCGCGGGATCGCCGCGCGATGAAGCTGTTCTTCACCCGGGAGATCGAGGACATCGTCGCCAACGACGAATCCGAGCGCTGCGAGCGGCACGAGCCGGTCGCCGCCTGGGTCAACCGCCTCTCGCGACGCGGCTTCGGACCCGCCAGCGATCTCGCCGGCGCGGCTGCGTTGCGCATGTCGCACATTGCGACATCGGTGCACGACGGCTGGGTCGGGCTCGACTTCGACGGCGTGACGCTCGTCGCCATCGTCTGCGCGTCGCGCGTGGTGAGCGACCGACCGCTGGAGCGTTCGTCGCCTGGCGGCTCGTTGGAACGCGTGACGGACGACGGCCGCTTTCGTCAATATCCGAGCGGCGGGGACATGCTCCCCGTACCGAGGCGCACGAACTAGCGAGGAGCCAATGGGTGACGTGGCAGGAGCGACGGTCAGCGGTGGCAACATTCTCTCCATGCTCGCCGCGATGGGCGCGTTTCGCCGCAGCGGTGAGCAGATCCTGAGCACGCACGGCATCACCAACGCGGCAGCGGATGGGTGGTACAAGCTGGACGACTATGTCGCCGCCCTCGACGAGATCGAGACCCGCATCGGCCCGAGCACTCTCTTCCGCGTTGGGCAGGAGATCCCGAACCACATCAAGCTGCCACCGGGCCTCGACACCTTCGAGAAGGTCATCGGGTCGTTCGGCCCGGCGTTCAGCATGAATCATCGCGGGGCGGGGGCGGGAGGAATCACGTACTCGATCACCAGTCCCAGTGCCGGGATCATCATCTCGGGAACGCCGTATCCCTGCGATTTCGATCGCGGGGTCATTCAGGGCTTCTTCCGGAAGCTGGTCAAGGGCACCCTGAACTACAGCCACGACGCGTCGAGCTGCAAGAAGGCTGGCACGGACACCTGCGTCCATAACGTCTCCATGCGCGTCGCGCACGCCTGATCCCGCCGCGGGGGACAGACCGAGCGCGTCGTAGTCGACCCCTCCCGCCGTGCCCCTGCGCTACGACATGTCACATGCGGTCATCGCCGGGTCCAGCGTCGCGATGTCGCTGACCCTGGCGTATCTCGCATTTCGGCGACGGCGGACGGTGGCCCCCTCGGCGCGGCGCGACGAGGCAGTTCGTCTCGTCGAGCAACGGGAAGCCGCCGAGGTGGTGCGGCGGTGGGACGTCGTCTTCCGGCACAGCAGCTGGGGTGTGGTCATCGTCGACTCCGACGGCGCGCGGATCGTTGCAGCGAACCCCGCACTCGAGCGGATGCACGGGTACGCCGAGGGCGAGATGGTCGGAATGCTGCTCGCGGACACGTTGGCGCCCGAAGCGCGTGCAGCCTTCGAGGAACAGGCGACGCTGCTGCCCGTCGACGACCACGTGGTCTACGAGACCATCGACTGCCGCAAGGACGGCTCGGAATTCCCGGTCCTCATCGACGCCATCACGGTCCGCGACGAGGAGGGAGCGATCCCGTATCGCATCGGGACCTACCTCGACCTCACGGAGCGCCAGGCCGCCGAAGCCGCCCGCGACCTGGCCGAGGCGCAGTTCCGGATCGTGCAGGACGCATCGCCGGATTCGTGCATACTCATCGACCTGATCCTCGATGACGCCGGCACGATGACCGATGCCGTCGTCGTCTACGCGAATGCGGCCGCCTGTCGCTTGTTGAGCCGCCCCGAAGGGTCGCTCTCGGGTCAGCTCCTCGGAGAAGTGTTCCCCGGCGCGCCGGACCGGTACGAGTTGTATGCGGAGGTGTACCGCACCGGGCACACGCGGTCGATCACCTTCTATCACGACGACGTCGGGAAGTGGCTTCGCGTCGTCGTCGTGAAGGTCGGCGACGGCGTCTGCATCATCAGCACCGACATGAGCGAGCAGAAGGCGGCCGAAGCCGTCCTGCGTCGCTCGCGCGATGAGCTGGAACAACTCGTCGCGGAGCGGACCAGCGAGCTGGAGGAGGCGCGCGAGGCGGCGGAAGCGGCGAGCCGCGCGAAATCCGAGTTCCTCTCTCGGGCGTCGCACGAGCTGCGCACACCGCTCAACTCGGTCATCGGGTTTTCGGGGATCCTCCTGAAGAATCGGGAGCGAACCCTGTCACCGACGGACCTGGGCTACCTCGAACGGATCAGTCACAACGGCAGACATCTGCTCGCCCTGGTCAACGACCTCCTCGATCTGTCCAAGATCGAAGCGGGCAAGATCGTCCTCGAGCTGTCGTCCGTCTCCCTGTACGATCTCGTGCACGAGGTTCGGGGAACGCTCGAGGCCCGGGCGGCGGATCGTGGTCTCGTGCTCACGGTCGCCATGCCGGAGAGCGGGAGCACGTCGGCCCACATGACCATGGTCACCGACGAGCAGCGACTGCGACAGGTCCTCCTCAACCTGGTCGGCAATGCCATCAAGTACACCGAGCGCGGGTCTGTCGTGGTGCGCGTCGTGAGCGGTGACCGGGGGCGGCCGCTCCGCATCGATGTCGTCGACACGGGCCCTGGAATCGCGCCGGAGCGGATCGAAGAGATGTTCGAGCCGTTCGTGATCGGCGACGTGCCGGCGGCGGGGGGAGAGTCAACCGGACTTGGTCTCGCCATCTCACGGTCGCTCTGCACCGCGATGGGCTACCGCCTCTCCGCGACCAGCGTCGTTGAAAAAGGGAGCACCTTTTCCGTCCACATTGGCACGAACCGGACTTCCGGCGCCTGGGGCGCGTCGCCGCGTCCGGGCAGTGGGCCACGGCAGCGCCCGATGCCCACGACCTGAATCAGCGCGGCGATCAACCGCGAGCAGACCCCCCCCCCGGCGCGCAGCAGACACGCCGGCGTGGTGCGTCATCCTCGGCCGTCGGGTGTGACCATTCCCCGCGACGAGGCCGTCCCATACGCTCTCGCGAGCCACGGGTGGTAGCGCCTCATGTAATCCACGTGATAGCCGAGGTTCAGGTCGAGCAGGGCGCGCACAACGTGTCGGGTACGCGGCACGCGAGTCATCGCGAGTACATGGCGAGTCATCGGGAGGAGCGGCATGGCTCGCTCGATCGCGCTGCGAGCGTCGCGGCGCACGTATTCTCCGTACCGCTCAGGCGGAGTGATCTCGCGATGCAGGAGCACGTGAGGGATCCGTTCGTCGCCCCGCGCCATCGCCTCCACGAGGCGAGCCGTCTGGTCATGTGACCCGTCGTCACTGACGATCAGGCGAAAATCGCCCCTCGTCTGCCGTTGAAGGTACTCGATCGCGCGCACCACCGTCCGCTCGTTGTTGTGCAGCGGCATGCCGATCGTGACGGTGACGGCGTCACTGTTGACCATTTGCGAGCGCGTGCTGTCCATGGGAGCGCGTTGATGGAGCCAAAGTATTGCAACTTAAGACGTTGTCGGGCGCCGCGGAACGAGTCCCCCGCACGCTGGAGGGGAAAACGTTGTGTGTTTTTCCACACCCTGCGTCGACGCTGCCATCGGCGGCAAATGGACTGCCCTCCGTGTCTTACGGTCCACACGT
>JALYXJ010000342.1 GCA_030947165.1 Gemmatimonadota bacterium | reverse complement strand
CACTGTGGACGACGATCGCGCTCAACTGGTCCTACTCGCGCGGCGAGCGAGCGGGCTACATCCAGAAGTTCTCCGACAAGGGGTGGCTCTGCAAAACCTGGGAGGGTGAGCTCGCGATGGTGAACGTGCCTGGCGCCATGCAGGAGCGGTTCGCATTCAGCGTCCGCAGCGATAGTGTGGCTCACGAGATCACGCGTCTCATGGGCTCGCGCGTGGCGATCACCTACGAGCAGCACCGCGGCGTGCCGCTTCGCTGCTTGGCCGAAACGGAGTACTACGTCACCGGGGTCAAAGCCGTTCCCTAGCGTGCCAGGCTGCCGCGTGAGGCTCCGTCCGGGGACGGGGCGATGTCATGCCGCTATTGACCGTTCTTTTTGGGCTTGCTACGTTAGCCGACGCTAGGCCCCTGAGCGGGCCCAGCTTATTCGTTGTGGCGGGACAACGGTGAGCCCGCGGGTCCAGAGCATTGTCAGGGTACGGTCTGTTCCGCTCCCCGACAATCAG
This sequence comes from Gemmatimonadota bacterium, assembly GCA_030947165.1. The sequence continues at coordinate 17,145 of JALYXJ010000342.1, read as the reverse complement.
TTTCCTCAGGAGTGGGACATGCGTACGAAGGGGAAGGTGAAGTGGTTCAACGACGCGAAGGGGTTCGGCTTCATCACCCCTGACAGCGGCGAGAAAGACTGCTTCGTGCACTACAGCGCGATTCAGGGCAACGGCTTCAAGTCACTGGCCGAAGGCGATGCGGTGGAGTTCGACATCGTGCAGGGCGCGAAGGGGCCGGCGGCGGAGAACGTCACGAAGGCCTGATTCGCGACTCGTCGCGGTCGGCGGGGCGGGGGATCCACAGGGATCTTCCGCCCCGTTCTCGTATCAACGAGTTGCGGGTCGGGTGCGCGGCCGTCCGCGTCGAGGCGCGGGCGCGGACTCGAGCGCCTCGCGGAGCCGCAGCTGGAGCGCGCGCTCCAAGCCGGTGCGATCGAATGTGACACGCAGGTGGCCACTCTCGTGGACAGCGCCATCGCCGCCGGCGAGGAGCGAGGTTGCCAAAGAGAGCGCGTCGCGGACGCTCATCCCCAGGTCGACGTGGAGATCGCGCGCGAGGGCGAGGTGGAGCAGCGCCGAGTGCGGGATGCGCCGAGAGATGCCCCGTCGAGCCATGAGGACCTCCGGGACATCATGATGCGACAGGATGTTGTCCACCCATTTGCGTGGAGCACGGATCGCAAGTGCAGTCAGGGCAACGTCGTAGGTCCGCAAGTAAATAGTCCTATAAATTTAGGATACAATAGCTCCAGCGACTGTCTGCTTGTTCCTAAATACAGAGGAATATTACGGCGCTCCGAGGGCCCTCCGCAAGACCGCGCTCCAATGCCCAACGAATGTGATCCCCCGTACCCTGCCCCCGTCCGAATCGTCCCTTGATCAAGAGACTCCTCCATCTGGCACGCATATCGAATTGCGCGCTCTCGTACACAACACATCAGAGGACACCATGACTCGCAAGCTCTACGCGGTACTCACCGTTGGCCTGCTCGCAACGGCGCCGATCGCCCTCCAAGCACAGAGCACCTCGCTCGTCGTCGCCGGCGGTCTCGCCATGCCGACGGGCAGCATGGGGAACTCCACGCAGTCCGGCTACAATGCCGCGCTGGGCTTGAGCATCGGCGCGCCGCTCATTCCGGTCGGCGTTCGTCTCGAGGCGGGTCTCAACGGCTTCAACTTCAAGAACAATGTGGCTGGCGACTTCCGCGTCGTGAGCGGCACCGCCAATGCGACGTTCAGCCTCGGCGCGCCCTACATCATCGGCGGACTCGGGTACTACAGCGCTCGGCAGAAGACGACGCTGGTCGGCGGCACCACGACGGAGGTCACGCACAATGGCATGGGTCTCAACGCCGGCGCGGGACTGAAGTTCCCCCTCGGCGTGATCAGCCCGTTCGTGGAGGCGCGTTACCACATGATGTTCGGCGATCAGAACAAGGACGTGAAGTTCGTGCCGGTCACCTTCGGCGTGTCGTTCTAACGACCGTCCGGTACCAGATCCACGGGGGCAGCCGCTTCATTCGGCTGCCCCCGTGTGCTATCCGGCTCCGAACGACTCGGCCTACCGCCGTGGCTTGGCGCGCCGAGTGGGCGCGGCGTGGAGCGGATCCTCGGGCCATTCGTGTTTCGGATAGCGGCCGCGCAACTCCTTGCGCACGTCGAAGTACGAGGAGCGCCAGAACCCACCGAGATCGCGCGTGACCTGGACCGGCCGTCGAGCTGGCGACAAGAGGTGCAGCGTGAGCGGGACGGCTCCGTTGCCGATCCGAGGGGTCTCCGCCAGGCCGAACAATTCCTGGAGCCGCACGGCGAGCACCGGCGCAGTCGGATCTGCGTAGTCAACGGGAATCCGCGAACCGGTTGGAACCCCCACGTGAGTCGGCGCGAGCAGGTCGAGCGCACGGCGTTGCTCCCACGTCAGCGAATCGAGCAGCACGCTGCGGAGGTCGAGCTGCTCCACCTCACTCCGGCGTCGAAGCCCCATCAACCGCGGAAGCAGCCAGTCCTGCATCGACTCGGCGAGCGCCGCCTCGCTGAGGTCGGGCCACGACGGATCCAGCTGACGAAGAAAGACGAGACGCTCGCGAAGCTGCCGAGCGGCGTCGCTCCACCGCAGCGACACGCCATCTTTGCGCGCGATCGCCGACAACAACGTTCGAGCGACGCCGTCGCCATCCAGCTCCGCCGCACGAGCCGGCGCATCCTTGAGTACGATCGCACCGAGCCGCTCTCGTCGACGGGCGATCACCGCACCGGCCGCGGCGTCCCACTCGACCACGTCCTCGCGAACGATCTGATCGGCGAACAACCGCTCGATGTCAGCACGATCGACCGGCGCGGCGAGATAGATCCGCGAGTGAGGCAGCCGACCGTCGATGTCGGCAATCGTGAGGTACGCGGAGCCCGTGAGCGCGCCCGAGTCGTCGAGCGTGGCGCCGAGCCCGTTGCGCAGCAGAAATCGCTCGCCCGCTCCGCTTCGCCGTTGTGCGACGCGATCAGGGTAGGCCAGTGACAACAGCCAGCCGGTCGCATGCTCGTCCACCACCTCGCGAGCGGGCACGCGGAGCTGCGCGCCCCACGCGCGGCTCTGCTCGCGCACGCGGCGCACCGCGTCGCGATCCACCGTCTGATGCTCCAGTCGGCCATCGCCTGCCACGAGTGCCACGCGCACGCGCAGATCTGCGTCGCGGTGGGTACTGTCGCGCCGGAGCACGTCGCGCTCCTCGAGGAGCGCTGCCACCAGCGAGGCCGTGGCGCCATGTCCGAGCTCGCGGGCGCGGAGCAGCATGTGCGCAAGCCGCGGGTGCAGCCCGAACGCCGCCATGGCGCGTCCATGTGGAGTGATGCGTCCCTCCGCATCCAGGGCGTCGAGCTGGTGAAGCAGCTCGCGCGCCTGCGCGAGTGCCGCCGTCGGGGGGAGATCCAGCCACCGCAATGATCGCGGGTCCCTCACGCCGGCGAAGGCGAGGTCGAGCGCGAGCGACGCGAGATCCGCCTCGAGAATCTCCGGGGACGAACGCTCCAACAACCCGGCATGCTCCTCGGCAGCCCACAGGCGATAGCACACCCCGGGCGCAGTGCGACCGGCGCGGCCGCACCGCTGCTCGGCGGATGCGCGGGCGACGCGTACGGTCTCGAGACGCGTCATCCCGCTGCGTGGCGAGAAGCGCGGCACGCGCGCCACGCCTCCATCCACGACGACGCGCACGCCGTCGATCGTCAGGCTCGTTTCGGCGATCGAGGTGGCGAGCACCACCTTGCGCGTGCCGTCACGTGTCGGTGCAATCGCCGCATCCTGCGCGTCCGGAGGCAGATCGCCGTAGAGCGGGTGCACGACGACATCTGCCGGGAGCGACGCGGGATCGAGCAACTCGAGCGTGCGACGGATCTCGCCTGCCCCGGGCAGAAAGGCGAGCACACTTCCCTCGTCGCGAGCGAGCGCGCTCCGCACGGCTGTGGCCACCGCGCCCTCGATGCGTTGGTCGGTGCGTCGCATGGTATGTCGCACCTCCACCGGGTACTGACGTCCCTCGCTCCTCACCACCGGCGCGCCGCCCAGCAGCGCCGACACGGCGGCGCCGTCGAGCGTCGCGGACATCACGAGAATCCGAAGGTCGGGACGGAGTAGCTCCTGCGTCTGGAGTGCCAACGCAAGGCCGAGGTCGGCCTGGAGGCTGCGCTCGTGAAACTCATCGAAGATCAGCAGCCCGATACCCTCGAGCGCGGCGTCGGCATGCAGCAGTCGCGTCAGCACGCCCTCGGTCACCACCTCCACGCGCGTGTGCGGTCCAACGCGTGTCTCGCCGCGCACCCGGAACCCGATGGTCGCGCCGACCGCCTCACCGAGTGAGCTGGCCATGCGGCGCGCCGCCGCCCGTGCGGCGAGGCGACGTGGCTCGAGCATGACGATGCGCCGACCCGCGAGCCATGGTGCGCCGACCAGTGCGAGCGGAACCCGCGTGGTCTTGCCCGCGCCCGGCGGTGCCTGCAATACCACCGCGTTCCGGGCGGCGAGTGCGCCGCCGAGTACTGGAAGCGACTCGTCGATCGGAAGCGGGAGGGACGAAGCGAGTGGAAGCGCGGACGCCATCGTGGAAATGTAGCATGCGCTTTTCCCGCGCTCTCCACTCTGCCACATTTCATCCACTTCCACGCGAGAACAGGCAACGACCCGCATGGCGCCTTTCGAGGTATTCCGCAGCTCACAGATCACGTCCGATTGTGACCGGTGTGGTGGCCGCGTCGACCTGCTGAAGGGCGGCGTGTGCGTCCGTTGCCGCCGCATTCTCTGCTACTCGCATCTGCACGGCTCGTGGTGGCGGCGTCTCGTCACCGATCTCGGCGCCGAAACCCTGTGCGTGGAGTGTCGTGCTCGGCCTCGGTAACACCGGCGCGGCATTCCTGCGGCGCCGGCCGGGGACGGTGCGCGTGAAGATCTGCTGCATCGCGTCCGACGCGGAGGCCGATCTCGCTATCGACGCAGGCGCCGACGCCCTCGGCCTCGTGTCGGCGATGCCGAGTGGGCCAGGTCCGATCGCGGAGGAGTCGATCGAATCGATCGTCCGGTCGGTCGGTACGCGTGCTGCCACGGTCCTGCTCACCTCGCGACAGGACGCCGCAAGCATCGGCGCGCAGCTCGACCGCATCGGTCCTACCGTGGTGCAGTTCGTCGACGAGCTGGCGGAGTGGGTCTACGCGGCACTCCGGGTCAGCCACCCATCGGTCGTGTTGATGCAGGTCATCCACGTACGTGACGAGGACGCCGTACGTGAGGCCGTCGCCGTCGCCCCGTTCGTGGATGCGCTGCTCCTCGACTCGGGAAATCCGAAGGCCGCGGTGAAGGAGCTGGGCGGGACTGGCCGTGTGCATGACTGGTCGGTCAGCCGCGCCATCTGTGACGCGGTGCAACGGCCGGTCTTCCTTGCGGGGGGGCTGCGCGCAGATAACGTTGCCGAGGCGGTGGAACGCGTGCGACCGTTCGGCGTGGACATCTGCAGCGGCGTGCGCACCGAAGGCCGACTGGACCGCGACAAGCTGCGCGCCTTCCTGCGCGCGGCACGATCATCGCTGACGACAGGGGAATGATGCACGATTCGACGTGGACACGTCGCGCATGGATGGCGGCGATGGGACGGACGCTCGCCGGGGCCGCGGCCCTGGGCGTCATGCTACCGGTCAGTGTGCGCGGCGAAACGGGACTGCCGCTCACCGTGTACAAGGACCCGAACTGCGGGTGCTGCACGAAATGGATCGAGCACCTGCGTGCGTCCGGACTTCAGCCCGCCGTCCACGACCGTACGGACATGGATGCGCTCAAGGACGGGCTAGGCGTACCACCTTCGCTTCGCTCGTGTCATACGGCCGTCGCCGGGAAGTACGTGGTGGAAGGTCATGTTCCGGCAGCGGACATCAAGCGCCTGATCAAGACGGCGCCGAAGGGAATCATCGGCATCGCCGTACCGGGCATGCCCGTGGGATCGCCCGGCATGGAGATGGGTGGTCGCAGCGACCGGTACGACGTGATCGCGTTTTCGGCCACCGGTACAACGACGACGTTCGCGCGGCATTGACGCTTGCATCGCGGCGCCCTCTGCAAGAGATTCGCGCAGTCAGGAAGTACGACGTAACGTGTAGGACGGTCGGTTCGCGTTGCTATCGGGCAGACGCGAAAGCACCAAGGCACGATCAGCCCGATCGGAACCCGGTGTTCGTCCGGGCAATCCGGCGCGACACGGTCGAGGTGCCGTCCGGGCGGTACCCGACCGTCGTCGTGCGTCGGCGCGAGCAGCAGCGCACGCATGCGGATGTCGTGCTCACCTCCGCTCGCAGACACCCACCCACGCAGGGGCGTTCGCCCGCGGTCCGCTTCTCGCACGAAAAAATCGAGGAGACCTCCTCGATGGTGCAACGATGGATACGACCGGGATGAACGAGCAGTTGTGTACGGCGATCACGCGACGGTCATTGGTAATGTTCGAATACGGCGACCTGATCCGCGTCGTGGAACCGCACCGGTTCGGCGTGAACAGCGCGGGTCACCCTATGCTCAGCGGGTGGCTCCGGGCGGGCTACAGCCGCTCTGATCCGGCGGGGGGATGGCGAAACTACCTGTTGAGCGACATCAAGGCGCTTCAACTGCTGGACGCTCCGTTTGCCGGCACGCGCCCGGGGTATGCGGCGCACGACTCGCGCATGCGAGAAGTGTTCTGTCAGTTGACGCCATCCGCGGTGGACGTGCCGGTCACCCAGCCATATGTGGTGCGCGAGCCGATGCCGGCGACCACAGCGAGAACAGAGGGGCCGCGGACCACGACTCCACCCGAGGCGCCACCCGCTGGCGACGATGCCCGACTCGACGGGCGATCAGATCGCGGCGTTTGACGAACGAGGCGTCGGCGGCGGCAGCAGCGCGAGCCGCGCCGCGTCGATCTGTGCGCGGACCGCGTCGGGGCCCGTTCCGCCCTCGACCTCGCGCTGCGCCACTGATCGGGCTGCGCTCAGCGCTTCGTAGACGTCGCTCTCGAACCGCGCATGTGCAGCCACGAAGGTTGCGATCGGCAGAGCCTGCATCTCCACACCACGCTGCTCGCTCTCGCGCACGAGCGCGCCCACGGCGCCGTGAGCTTCGCGGAAGGTGGCGCCTTTGCGGACGAGATAGTCTGCGAGGTCGGTCGCCATCATCGTGCTCGAGAGGGCGGCCGCCATCCGCTCGGGACGGAACGTGCACTCGGCGAGCGCCCCGGCCGTCGCGGGCAACACCAACAGGAGCGTGTCCGTCGCATCGAAGAGATATCGCTTGTCGTCCTGCAGATCCTTGTTGTAGCTCGTGGGCAGGCCCTTGAGCGTGGCCAGCAGGGCTGTGAGATCGCCGAGCATGCGCGCGGCCGAGCCGCGCGCGAGCTCGAGCGCGTCGGGGTTTCGCTTCTGCGGCATCATGCTCGAGCCGCTCGTGTAGCCCTCACCGAATTGTACGAAACCGAACTCGCTGGAGCCGTAGATGATCAGATCTTCGGCGAGTCGAGACAGGTGCGTACCGATCAGTGTCGCGGTGAACAGTACTTCGGCGATGAAGTCGCGATCGCTCACCGCGTCAATGGAGTTGGGCGAGATCGCATCGAAGCCCAGCGTGCCCTGCAGCAGGACGCGTGAGATCGGATACGCACAGCCGGCCACCGCGCCCGAGCCCAACGGCAGCACGCCGGCGGACCTGGCGGCGGCTCTCAGGCGCGCGCGATCGCGCTCGAGTGGCCAGAAGTGCGAGAGAAGCCAGTGTGAGCCCGACACCGGAATCGCCCGCTGGAGATGCGTGTACGACGGCATGAGCGCCGCCTGCAGCGCTTCGGCGTGCTCGAGCATCACGCCCTGGAGCGTGCGCACGGCATGATCGAGCCGCTGGCAGACGTCCATTGTCCACAGACGCGTCGCGGTGGCCACCTGGTCGTTGCGGCTACGGCCGGTGTGCAGCCTGGAAGCAACCTCGCCCACTTCGTCATGAAGCAGGCGATCGATCAGCGTGTGAACGTCCTCATCGGAGGCCAGCGGCTTCTCGCCCGCCGCGAGGCGAACGCCGACGGTCTCGAGCCCACGCTCGAGCGTCTTGCTCTCCTCGAGGGTGAGCACGTTGGCGCCCCAGAGTGCCACCGCCCACGCCTTGGACAGGCGGATGTCGTACGGCCAGAGCCGGAAGTCGACGCCGATGGAGTTGTTGAGCGCGTCGAACTCCGGGGTGGGGCCGCCGCCGAAGCGGCCGCCCCAGAGCTTGTGCGATTTACCGTGTGCCACCGGGCTGTCGGAAACGGGAGAATCGTTGGAAACAGGAGCGTCGATCACCGGCATCGTCGGATCCTCCTCGCATGGCAGTCAGACGCTGGCGAGCTCGCGCGCCGGCGGGATGGCCGGTGCGCCTTCGGGCGGCTGCTTGGCCGCGGCGAGCTCCTGATCCTTGATCGCGCGGACGCGCGCCGGCAGTGCGAACAGCCGGATGAAGCCGGCGGCGTCGCTCTGCTGGTACACGTCATCCTCGCCAAAGGTGACGAACCGCTCGTCGTACAGCGCGTACTCGCTCTCGCGGCCCACCACCTGAATGCCGCCCTTGTAGAGCCGGAGCGTGACGGTGCCGGTGATGCGCTGCTGGGTGACGTTCACGAAGGCGTCGTACGCCTCACGCTCCGTCGTCCACCACCGGCCCTCGTACACGAGGTCGGCGTACCGCGGCGCGATGAGGTCCTTGGCCGCGAGCGTCTTGCGATCGAGCACGAGCTGCTCGAGCTCCGAGTGCGCGGCGTAGAGCAGGGAGCCACCCGGGGTTTCGTACACGCCGCGCGACTTCATTCCGACCATGCGATCCTCGACGAGATCGATGCGCCCGACGCCATGCTTTCCGCCGATCGCGTTGAGCGCCGTCACCAGTGTCACGGGACCCAGCACCTTTCCATTCACCGAGACCGGCGTACCGTGCTCGAACCCGATGACCACGTCCTCCGGCACGTCCGGCGCCTTGGTCGGATCGGTGGTGAGCATGAACATGTCGGACACCGGCGGCGAGTTCGGATCCTCGAGATTGCCTCCCTCATGGGAGAGATGCCAGAGATTGGCATCTCTCGAAAAGATCTTCTCCTTCGTGGCGGCGACCGTGATCCCCTTCGCGTTCGCGTAATCGATCGCGTCTTCACGGCTGCGGATGTCCCACTCGCGCCACGGCGCGATCACCGGCAACTCCGGCGCGAGCGTCGCGAACGTCATCTCGAAGCGGACCTGATCGTTGCCTTTGCCGGTGCACCCGTGCGCGAGCGCGTCGGCGCCGACGCGATGGGCGATCTCGACCTGGCGCTTGGCGATGAGCGGCCGAGCCATCGCGGTGCCGAGCAGATACTTGCGGTTGTAGATCGCGCCGGCGCGGAGGGTCGGGAAAATGAAGTCCCGAACGAACTCCTCGCGCAGGTCTTCGATGAAGCACTCCTCGGCGCCCGATGCCAATGCCTTCTCACGCACGCCGCGAAGCTCGTCACTTCCCTGACCGATGTCGGCGGCGACACAGATGACCCGGCCGTCGTAGTGCTCACGCAGCCAGGGGACGATGATCGAGGTATCGAGACCGCCCGAATAGGCGAGGACGATGGTGCGAGGCATGGCACTCCTGATTGAGTTATGCAGAATAGATGCATATTTACTCAGACGCGTTGCATCCGTCAAGACTTGCGCTCGAGCCTTCCCGGCCGCTGGGCTCGTCAGCGTTCGCCAGCGAGCGCGAGCAGGCGGGCCGTGAGGGCCAACCGAGCGCTGGCAGAGCGGGTCACGATGAGAATGGTGTCGTCCCCGGCAATCGTGCCAAGCACCTCGTCGAACTCCTCCTGATCGATGGCTTCGGCGATCGGCTGGGCTCCACTGCGGACCGTGCGCAGGACGATGAGCTCGCCCACCCCGTCGATCTTGGCGAAGAGCTGAGGCAACAGATTGACGAGCAGGGGTTTGCCGTCCTCTCCGGACAGTGATTCCGGCAGAACGTATCGCCCTCCATCCTCGGTCGAGATCCGCGCCAGCCCCAGGTCGCGGAGGTCGCGCGACAGGGTGGCCTGGGTGACGTCCATACCGCGCACCAGCAGGAGCTGGCGTAGCTCCTCCTGACTGCCCACCACATGCCCGGCGACGATGTCGAGGATCGCTGCCTGGCGCAGGTGTTTCTTGGTCATCACTCCTCCTGGACGCTGGCCCAGTGTACCACGGTCTGTGGTCTCCCGGAAGCCGGCATTGACCATCGGCGCTTGCATGATTATGCATTATAGCGTGAATACCATCCCCGTGGGAATCCTTGGCGCCAGCGGATACGCGGGTCGCGAGCTCTGTGCGCTCGTGGCTCGTCATCCGCGCTTCTCGCTCGCGTTCGCCACGGCGAATGAGCAGCGGGGACAGACAGTGCGTCTTGGCGGGAAGGAAGTGACCTTCGCCGCGCCGGATGACGTCTCGCTTTCGCAGGCCGCGGTGGTGTTCAGTGCGCTGCCACACGGGACCTCGCTCGCCTGGGTGAAGGGCGCGCGCGACGCGGGCGCCAAGGTGGTGGACCTGTCCAGTGACCTGCGGCCGGGCAATGGCGCCGCCACGGCACCCTATGGGATGCCGGAGCTCGGCGACGAAGCGCGGCGCGCCATCCGTGCCGCGCAGGTCGTCGCCAACCCCGGCTGCTATCCGACGTCGATCCTGCTCGCCCTCGCACCGCTGTTCGCCGCCAACCTCGTGCACGCGGACGCGACCATCATCGCCAACGCCGCGAGCGGCGTGACGGGCGCCGGCAATTCGCCCAAGCGCGAGCTGTTGTTTGCCGAGGTGGCGGACGACTATCGCGCGTACGGCGTGGGGAACAGCCATCGGCACCTGAAGGAGATGCGCGCGACCATCGACGCATATGGCATGGCCGCCGATCTGGTGTTCACGCCACATCTGCTGCCGGTTGCGCGAGGGATCCTCTCCACGATCACGGTGCCCCTGACCGAGCCGCTCGCCGATCCCCTGGGCTTCTTCCGGGCGGCGTACGCGGGAGAGCGGTTCATCGAGATAGCGGACGAGCAGCCGGCGCTGCGCGATGTCGTGCATCGCAACGTGGTGCGCCTCTCCGCCACCATGATCGCCGGTACGCGCCAGCCGACGTTGCTCGTTACCTCGGCGATCGACAACCTCGTGAAGGGCGCGGCGGGCCAGGCGGTGCAGAACGCCAATCTCATGTGTGGCGTGGACGAGTGCGCCGGGTTGCCGGCATGACACGCGTCATCAAGGTGGGTGGGCGCCCGCAGCTCGATCCGGCGCTGGCCGCAACATTGGCGGCGGCGCATCGGGCGGCACCGGGCTCGGTGGTCGTCGTGCACGGGGGCGGCGACGAGGTGAGCACTCTGCAGCGCCTGCATGGGAGCACGTCGCAGTTCAGCGGCGGACGTCGCATCACCAGCACACTCGACCTCGAGATCATCCGCATGGCGCTCTCCGGGTCGGCGAACAAGCGGTTGACGTCCGCCCTGAACGATGAGGGCGTTGCAGCACTTGGGCTCTCGGGAGAGGACGCGGGACTGCTCCGCGCCACGCCCCTCGATCGCGCGCAGTTCGGATTCGTGGGTACGCCGGCGGCGGTGAACGTCACGCTCCTTCGACATGTCCTCGCGGGTGGGTATCTGCTCGTGCTCTCGCCGGTGAGCCGGAGCGACGACCTGGCGGCAGGGTCGACGCTCAACGTGAACGGTGACGACGCAGCCGCGGCGATCGCGGTGGCGCTCGGAGCGGACGAGCTGCTGCTGGTGTCGGATGTAGAAGGGGTGCTGGTGAATGGCGCGCCGGTGACGCAGCTCGATGCGGATGTGGCGCAGCAGCTGATCGACGATGGTACGGCGGCGGGCGGGATGGGTGCGAAGCTGCAGGCCGCCATCCGCGCGCTGGAGGGTGGAGTGGCTCGGGTCCGGATCTCGGACATCGCCGCGATCGAATCGCTCGATCGCGGGACGGTATTGACGCGAGTAGGGAGCATGTGCGCATGACGCCATCAACGATGGACGCGATGATCGACCAGACGCGACGCACGGCGCATGAAGCGCAGCCGGGAAGCGCTGGCCAACCGGTCGCGCTCGACAGCGCGATTCTTGGCACATACAAGCGCGCACCCGTCGAATTCGTCCGGGGCGCCGGCGTGTATCTGTACGATACCGAGGGCCGCGCCTACCTCGATTTCGTGGGCGGCATCGCCGTAAACGCGCTGGGCTACGACGACGCAGGGCTCAAGGGAGCGTTGCACGCCGCCGCGGACGGCCTCGTGCATACGTCGAATCTCTACAGCACGGCGCCGGGTGAGCGACTCGCGTCGGCGCTCGTGGCGCGCTCCTTCGCCGACAAGGTGTTCTTCTGCAACTCCGGCGCAGAGGCGAACGAGGGCGCGTTCAAGTTCGCGCGGCGCTGGGCGCGCACGAAGGGCGAAGCGAAGCACGAGATCGTCGCGCTGCGCGGGGCATTCCACGGCCGTCTGTTCGGCACGCTCGCGGCAACGGATCGGCCGGCGTACCGCCTTCCATTCCGCCCGCTCACGCCCGGGGTGTCCATCTTCGAGCGCGATCTCGCCGAGCTCGACGCGGCGCTGAGCGAGGACACTGTCGCCGCGTTGATCGTGGAGCCGGTGCAGGGAGAGGGCGGCGTGCGCGTGCTGGATGCCGGCTTCCTGCGCGAGCTGCGTGCAGTCACCAGGGCGCGGAACATCGCCATGATCCTGGATGAGATCCAGTGCGGCCTCGGCCGGACTGGTACCCTCTTCGCCTATGAGCAGGCGGGAATCGAGCCGGACATGATCACGCTCGCCAAGCCGCTGGCCGGCGGGCTCCCGATGGGCGCGATTCTCATGACACAGGAGATCGCTGACGCGGTGAAGCCTGGCGATCACGGCACCACGTTCGGCGGCGGACCGTTCGTCGCCTCCGTGGCGCTGCACGTGCTCGAGCGCCTCTCCGATCCGTCGATGTTGGCGCACGTGCGCGACATGGGCGCGTGGATGGAGCACGAGCTCAACGAGATCGCGGACCGCTCCAGCCGCATTCGACAGGTACGCGGCAAGGGCCTCATGTGGGGAGTGGACGTGATGGGCACGGCCGCGCAGGTGGTGAACGAGGCGCTCGTGCACGGACTGCTCGTCTGCTCGGCGGGCGACTACACTATCCGGATGCTGCCGCCGCTCGTGGCCACGCGAGAGGAGCTCGCTCGCGGGCTGCAGATCCTCGAGGCCGTCCTGTAAGGCACCGGCCGCTTCGCGCTCGTGGTCACTGACCGTGCGGGCGGCTAACATTGGTGACGTACGCGCCGAGCGCGGCGGAGATGGCTCCGCTGCGCGGAGGTGCTGCCACCGGTCCAGCCACGATGTCAGATCGTGCCACTCATCGGAGCGCCGCGCTCCTGCTGGCTCTGACGGCCGCCTGTTCGAGCCGTCTCGCCGCCCAATACACCAAGCCGGTAGCCGAGCGTCCGCAACTCGTCGTGTTCCTGACGATCGATCAGATGCGGGCCGACTATCCCGATCGCTGGGCGCGCCAGCTCAATGGCGGGCTGGCACGCCTCGCGACGAAGGGCGCGTTCTTCACGAACGCGTTCCATGATCATGCGGTCACCGAGACCGCGCCGGGCCACTCGGTCGTCATGTCGGGACGATTCCCGCGCTCCACCGGAATCCTGCGAAACACTGCGGGGGTCGACGACCCGCAGTCTCCGCTGCTGTCCTCGCGCGATTTCCCAGCCTCGCCGTACCGCTTCCGTGGCACGGCACTGATCGACTGGATTCGCACGCGCGATACGCGCGCTCGCGCGCTCTCGATCTCGCGCAAGGACCGCGGCGCCATCCTCCCGCTGGGCCGCGCCAAGCAGAGCGTGTTCTGGTATGCCACCTCGAATGGGGAGTTCACCACGAGTCGCTACTACGGCGACACCCTCCCCGACTGGGTGAAGCGCGTGAACGCGCGTCGCGTGCCGCAGCGTCTGGCCGGGACGTCGTGGACGCTCCTCCGCGACGCCAGGGACTACTCCGAGCCCGACAGCGAGCCGATCGAGAACAACGGAGCGAACTTTACCTTCCCGCACCTGCTGCCCACCGATCCCGCGCGTGCGGCCGCCGAGCTCCCCTTCACGCCGTTCATGGACGAGCTGACGCTCGCCGCGGCGATGGAGGGACTGCAGGCGCTCGGACTCGGTACCGGCTCGTCCACCGACATCCTCGCCATCTCGCTCTCCGCCACCGACTACGTGGGCCATCGCTACGGTCCTGACTCACGCGAGCAGCACGACAACATTCTACGCCTCGACCACGCCCTCGGCGTGTTCATCGATTCGTTGTACAAGCTGCGCGACTCGTCGACGATCGTGTTCGCGCTCACGGCCGACCATGGTGTCACGTCGTATCCGGAGCTCGTTGCCAAGCGCGCGGGCCGGCCGGCGCCGCCGCGCTACGACCTGCGGCCGGCCATCGTCGGCCTCCGCTCCGCGCTGCGCGTCAATCACGTCGACACGACGGCGGTCACGATCGACGGCCCGATCGTGTATGTGGACCGTGCCGCGTTCGCGACCGCACACGTCGATCCAGCGCCGATCCTGCGGCGCTTCGCGGAGGTCGTGCGCACGAGTCCCGCCATCGCGCGCGTGGACTGGGTGCGCGATCTCGCGAAGCGCGACACGGTCCGGGATGCCGTGAGTCGCCGGTGGCTGCACCAGATTCCACCGGACGCGCCCGTGGAGATCGTGATCACGCCGGTGCAGGGTGCCTACACGACCGAGGCGACGATTGCCGAGCACGGCCTGCCGTACGATGACGACGCACACGTACCGGTGATCTTCTACGGTCCCTGGTTCCGCACCGCGCGCTTCGGCGAGCGAGCGCTCGTGGCGGACATGGCGCCGACGCTCGCGAACGTGATCGGCGTGCCGCCCACGGAGCGAGTGGATGGTCACGTGCTCACGCGCGCGATCGTCCCGGCGGCGCGGCGCTGACGTCATGGTCGCGCCGCGCAAGGTGAGGGGCCTGTCCGGCCTCCAGCAGGCCTTCGACGAGGTCCGGTTCGGTGCGACGCGCACGCTCAACTTACGCACGACACTCCCCACCGCGAGCGAAGCCGGGGCGCGCGTGGAGCGATGGCTTCGTCAGCACCAGGTCCAGCAGTCGGGCGAGGTCCTCGTGATCACGGGTCGTGGCAACAACAGCCACGAGGGAATCTCCGTGGTGCGCGAGTCGAGCGTTCGTGTCTTTCACGAGCTGCGGCGCAAAGGGGTGATCGAGTCGTTCGCGGAGCACACGGCGGGATCGTTCGTCGTGACGCTCGCCCCGGTGAAGGCGATGTTCGACGCGGCCAGCCGACGGCGCGAGCACACCCCGATTCCGCCACCGGCGTCGCCGCCGACCCTGCATGCATTGTCCGACGAGACGCGCCAGCTCCTGCGTGTGCTTGCCGAGCGGTCGCTCGACGCGCTCGGGGTGCGCGATCGCGTTCCCTTCGTGGAGAGCGAGATGCTCAAGCTGTTCGGCTCGCTCGCCATGACGGTGCCCGAAGGGCCGGACCGCGAGCGACGACTGCGCACGGCGATCCGCGCGGCCATGAGCGAATTCGACTAGGTGCAGAACTACCTGCAGTTCGCGCTCGTGACCTTCACGTCGGTCCTGTTCATCGTGGACCCGATCGCCGTGGTGCCGACGTATCTGGTGATCACCCAGACCCAGAGCGTGGCGCAGCGGCGCACCACGGCGCGGCGCGCCTGCGTGGCGGCCACGGTACTGCTCGTGACGTTCGCAGCGGTCGGACGAGGGATCTTCGAGCTGTTCGGCATCACGATGCCGGCGTTTCGCATCGCGGGCGGGTTGATCCTCTGGCTCGTGGCCATGGACATGCTTCACGGCAACCGCTCGACCCAGGAAGGCACGGCCGAGATCACCGAGGCCACCATCAAGGAGGACGTGGCGCTCACACCACTGGCGATGCCGATGCTCGCCGGTCCGGGCGCGATCTCCACCGTGATGGTGCTGTCGGGCCAGGCGCAGACGCCGCCGCAGACGATCGCTGTGTACTCGGCGATCCTCGTGACCACCTTCGTCTGCTGGCTCACGCTGCGGGCGGCCGAGCCCCTCGTTCAGCGGATGGGGCAGACAGGCATCCGCGTCATGACGCGCATCATGGGACTGCTCCTCGCAGCCATCGCCGTGCAGTTCGTCATCACCGGGGTTCGGGAGGCGATGGCTGCCTGAGCGGCGACCGGCCTGACGATCGTTTGCGACGCGCGGGCCTCACGTCCACGATGCGCGTGAGACAGATTGAGCGGGTATCGCCCCGGCACTCGCTCACTTCCTGACGCCCATCATGTCCAACGTGCACTCGCTCGTCCGTCTCACGCTCGCGCTCACTTTCTGTCACGCCATCGCGCTTCCGGCGCAGCAGACGCCGCTCCCCGGCTTCACACCGGCCGCATCGACGGCCGAGCGCACTCTCGAAGCGCAGGTGATTGCGCGCCCCGATGCGGCGCGCGCGCGCGAGCACTCCCGGGCCCTGTCGGCCGAAACGCACGTGTCGGGCACGCCGGCGCAGGAGAGGACGCGCGATTACGTGATCGCGCAGATGAAGGCGATGGGGCTCGAGACCGAAGTGCGCCGCTACGACGTCTTCATGCCGCATCCGACGGCCGTGCAGGTGTGGCGCGTTGCGCCGCACGAGAAAGCGCTCCCGCTCGCCGAGCCGGCCGTACCGGGCGATCCGACGTCGGCGCGGTCGCAGTATCCAACCGTGAACGGCTACAGCGGCCAGGGCGATGTGACCGGCGACGTGGTGTACGCGAACTACGGCCTCATCGAGGACTACGCGCAGCTCGACTCGATGGGCGTGTCGGTGAAGGGCAAAATCGTGATCGCGCGCTACGGCCGCTCGTTCCGCGGCATCAAGGCGCGCGAGGCGGAGAAGCACGGGGCCGTGGCACTCCTCATCTATAGCGATCCGCAGGACGACGGCTTCGTGCGGGGCGACGTCTATCCCAACGGCCCCATGCGCAATCGCAACGGCGTACAGCGCGGCAGCGTGATGAACGGCGCGGGCGATCCGGCCACGCCGGGGTACGCCGCCACGGGACAGGTGCCACGCCTCCCGGTGGACAAGATGGACATCCCGCACATCCCCGTGGTGCCGATCTCCTACGGCAATGCGGGAGAGCTGCTCGAGGACGTGCGCGGGCACGATATCCCGCAGTCGTGGCAGGGTGGTCTGGCCTTCCGCTATCACGTGGGACCCGGCCCGGTGCGCGCGCGTGTGCGCGTCACCGATGACCGCGCGACGAAAGGGACCAAGCCGATCTTCGACACCTTCGGGGTGATCCGCGGCAGCGAGCTCCCCGACGAGCTGGTCATCGTGGGCGGGCATCGCGATGGGTGGGGGCCAGGCGCTGCCGACAACGTGAGTGGCACCGTGAGCATTCTGGAGGCAGCACGTGCCGTGTCCGATGCGGTGAAGGCGGGCCACCGGCCCAAGCGCACGATCCTGTTTGCCACGTGGGACGCCGAAGAGTGGGGACTGATCGGCTCGTCCGAGTACGTCGAGGAGGATTCGTTGCGCCTCACGAAGGGCGGTGTGGCGTACCTGAATCAGGACGTGGCGGCGCAGGGCGCGCGCTTTGGCGGCGGCGGTTCGCCGTCGTTGCGTCCCACGC
>JALYXJ010000319.1 GCA_030947165.1 Gemmatimonadota bacterium | reverse complement strand
ATGCGCGACCGGCTGGACAAGGCCCACGTCGCGCTCGGCTTTCTCCTCGTGGTGCTCGGCGCCAGCTCGGCGCACGGCCGAGCGCTGGGCATCTCACTCGCCACGGTGGCGTTCGTTGCGTTCAATCTCTTCTTCCTTCCGCCGTACAACACCCTCGTCATCGCCAACCCGCTCGACTGGCTAGTGCTGATCGCCTTTCTCGTCACGGGCATCGTCGCCGCTCAGTTATTGGAACGACAGCGCAACGAAGCCGAGCTGGCCCGGCAGCGCGCCGACGAGATCGACCGGCTCGCGACGCTGGGCGCGGAGACATTGAACGCGCCCCGGGCGGAAGACGCTCTCGATGCGATCGCGAGCGTCATCCGTCAGGCGATGGCGGCGGACACGTGCGAGATCTTTCTCGGACAGGCGAACCAGACGCTGCGGCTCGCCGGCCGGTCGCCGTCAAATCTGCACGCGACCGGGCAATCGGGGCTGCTCTCGCATACGGTGAATCACGCCGAAGCCGCCGCGGAGCGGAGTGACGGCACGCTTACGCTGATCGGCAACGCGCTAGACACGAGCGGTGGAACGCCGTCACCACTCGCCGATCTGCGTGCACTCGGCATCCCGCTCAGCGTGCGAGGCCGGATCGTGGGCGCGCTGCGCCTGTCGGCGGAGGTACCGTTCACGATCACCGAAGATCAACGGCGCGTGCTGGGCGCGCTCTCGTACTATGCCGCACTTGGCGCGGAACGAGTTCGCCTGACCCGGACAGAGGAGGAAGCCGACTCGCTTCGCCGGGCGGATCGGTTGAAGGATGCCTTGCTGGCGTCGGTGTCGCACGATCTGCGTACTCCTCTGACGGCCATCAAGGGAATCGCGAACGAGATCTGGCATGGTGGCGACGCATCACGCGCTCATGTGATCGAGGAGGAGGCCGACCGGTTGAACGAGCTGGTGGACGACCTGCTCGCGCTGTCGCAGATCAACGCTGGCATGCTGCGGGTCTCGCCTGCGCTGAACACGGCCGACGACGTCGTCGGTGCCGCGCTCGAGCGCGTGGAGGCGGCGCACGGCACGCGGCGCATCGAGGTCACGATCGCGAACGAAGGGCAAATTCTTGTGGGCAAGTTCGACTTCGCGCACACGATGCGCGCGTTGACGAACCTCCTGGAGAACGCGATCAAGTACTCGCCGGCCGACATGCCGGTGGTGCTCCGCGCGCGGCGCGAGCGCGACCATCTCCGCTTCACGGTGGAAGATGCGGGGCCAGGTGTCGCACCGGGTGACGAGGGGAAGATCTTCGAGCCCTTCTACAGAGGCGTGCAAATCCCGGATGGCGTGAGGGGAACCGGCCTTGGCCTCTCCATCGCGCGGCAGCTTGCCGAAGCGCAGCACGGCGCGCTCACCTACGAGCGACGCGAGGGGGGCGGAAGCCGATTCATCCTCGACCTTCCCGCGAGCGCCGCCCCGCCCGAGTAGAGCGTCATGTCGCGCTCGCCCTTGTGAAACTCTTGTGCGGCGCGGCGCGACTCCGCATGCGGCCTTTACCGATCGCGTCTTAACATCCCGGGGACGCTTCTCCGGGAGGATCGACTGTGACTCCAGTTGCCGATGCACGCCTCAACACGATGAGGTCAAGCGGCACGGGTACCGACGGCGACGGGACGGCGCAGTGTGCCCGCTTCGTGGAACGCCTCATGAACCTTCCACTCGCCGACTGGAGCGCCGTCGCGCTGGCTGTCCCGGACGGGACTTCCAAGGTGAGCGAACAGGCGCTGAGGAACGCGCTCAGTGAGCCGACGATCGCATTCGACGTCTGGAGCGCACGCGACGACATCGAGACGGCGCTGTGGCGGTTCGATTGTCCCGATGGGCGCCCCTTGATCAGCAGAGCGGGGAGCCGCGCCCGAATCAAGCTCGTCACCGAGCGCGCGGCGCTGGCGGTGCTGGTGCGAGTGGTCCTCGGGGCGACGCACTTCGTCGTGTGCTACGGTGGCTTCGAGGGTGTCATCCCGGTGAGCAGCCTGTGATTGGCTCGCTGTCCCGTTGTCAGGGCCCCGAACCGGCGATAGGTTCGCTGCGCCCTCCCCCCTCACCCGCAGCCGCCGGATCAGCCGCATGGATGTGGATCGTACCCCCACCGCGAGCGTCGTCATCATCGCCACCGACGCTGACTCGCAGCTCATCGAATCCCTGCTCCGGGACGAGAGCACCGCCATCAGCCGTCAGCAATGGCCGTCGGATTCCACCGACTCCGCGGCTCAGTGGGACCGCCCGGACGTCGTGATCCTGGACGGCTCCTCCCCTGACGAAGCGAAGCGGCGGATGCGCTACCTCCGGCACCGCTGGCCAACGCTCGGGATTGCCGTGGTGAATGCGAGTGACGACGCCGACGTCGCCAGCCTGCTCGACGCCGGCGCCGACGATGCGATCGTGCGCGGCTCATCCGTGCTCGGCGCACGACTCCACGCCCTCACGCGACGCGCGCGTACGGTGAACGCCGGCACTCGCATCGCCGTCGGCGACATCGTGTTCGACCGCGAGTCCCACCGGGTGTGGTGTGCCGGCCAGGAAGTGCAGATGACGCCCCGCGAGTTCGCGATGCTCGACTGCATGTTCTGGAACGCGCCCCGCCCCGTCGGGCCCATCACGCTCGCCGACTTCGTGTGGGGCGACGCCGAGGCCGCCTCGGGCGCCCGCCGCAGCGTGGTCGAGGTGTACATCGGCTACCTGCGTCGCAAGCTGGCGGCGAGCCGGTCGGTGATCATCCGGACGGTGCGAGGGAAGGGGTACCGGTTTGATCCGAGGTAACGCGTGAGAGCGTGAGAGCGTGAGAGCGTGAGAGCGTGAGAGCGTGAGAGCTCACTTCTCACCCCCCTCCCATTGGGCGCGGGGCATGCATGCTCGAGGGTGATTCCCCACCACGGTCGGGCACGCTCACCTCGAGGGACGCCGCATGGGTACCAGACTCAAGCCGATCACCGAGCAGGTCATCGTCATCACGGGCGCCTCCAGCGGCATCGGGCTCGCCACTGCGCAAGAAGCCGCCAGGCAGGGCGCACGCGTCGTCCTCGCATCGCGAGATTCCGTCGACATCCAGCAGGCGGCTGACGACATCATCGCCGAGGGGGGGAAGGCGGTGGCCGTCGTCGCTGACGTCGGAGACCAGGGCTCGATGGAAGGGCTCGCGCAACAGGCCATCGAGGCGTTTGGCCGGATCGACACGTGGGTCAACAACGCGGGGGTGTCCATCTACGGACTGATCGATGAGGTGCCGCTCGACGATGCACACCAGCTCTTTCGCACTAACTTCTGGGGCGTCGTGCATGGCAGCCTCGCGGCTCTCACGCATCTCAAGAAGCAAGGCGGCGCGCTCATCAACGTCGGCAGCGAGCTGTCCGAGACGGCGCTTCCGCTTCAGGGCTTCTACGCCGCCAGCAAGCACGCGGTAAAGGGGTTCACCGACACCCTGCGAATGGAGCTGCATCACGAAGGCGCGCCCGTCTCGGTGAGCCTGATCCAGCCGGCGGCGATCGATACGCCGTACCCCGAGCACGCCATGAACTACCTGGGTGTGGAGCCAACGCACATGCCGCCGGTCTACGCGCCGGAGCTCGTGGCCGACGCGATCCTCGCGTGCGCCAAGTCGCCACATCGCAACCTGCGCGTCGGCGGCGCGGCCAAGATCTTCACCGCGCTGGAGAAGACGGCGCCCGGCCTGGCCGACCGGATGAAGGAGCGCACCGCGTTCGACGGATCCAGGACCAGTCGACCGCCCAAGGACGACGACACGCTCTACGCACCGCGGCCGAACGACGGTCGAGTCCATGGCCGCTATGAGGGCCATGTCGCGAAGTCGAGCTTGTACACCACGGCGGCGCTTCACCCGCTGCGCACCGTACTGGGTGCGGCGGCGCTCGGCGTCGGCATCGCAGCGGTGCTGCACGCGCGGCGAAGCGACTGAGCGTGCGGACCACGTTCGGCCGCTTTGCTCTTGCCGCCACGTTCGCCTCGACGGCGCCGCTGCACGCTCAATCCTCCTTCCGCGCCAGCATCGACGCGTACCGAGCCGCGCACGACGCCGAGATCCTGAGCGAGTTCCGCGACCTGCTCGCCATCCCGAACCTGGCGAGCGATAGCACGAACATCCGCCGCAACGCAGCGGCCGTGCAAGTGATGCTGACGAAGCGCGGCATCGCGACTCGGCTGCTCGAGTCGCCGACCGGGGGACCGCCCGCCGTCTATGGGGAACTGCGGGTGCCGGGCGCGACGCGCACCGTGGTACTCTACGCGCACTACGACGGGCAGCCGGTGGAGGCGGCGAGGTGGGCGACTCCACCGTGGGAACCGACACTGCGCGACGGCCCGCTCGAGCGTGGCGGTCGCGTTGTCCCGTTCCCGACCACGAACGGCGCGACCGGCCCCGAGTGGCGCATCTACGCTCGTTCGGCCGGCGACGACAAGGCGCCGATCCTCGCGATGCTCG
This sequence comes from Gemmatimonadota bacterium, assembly GCA_030947165.1. The sequence continues at coordinate 2,059 of JALYXJ010000319.1, read as the reverse complement.
TGGCGCTCGACGCGCTGCGGGCGGCGGGAACGGCGCCGAGCGTGAATCTGAAGTTCTACTTCGACGGCGAGGAAGAGGCAGGTGACGCGCATGCGCGCGCCATGCTCGAGCGCCATGCGCCGCTGCTCGGCAGCGACGGCTGGGTGTTCGCCGATGGTCCGGTCCATCAGAGCCGCCGGCAACAGGTCGTGTTCGGGGTGCGCGGGGTGACGGACGTCGTGATCACGGCGTATGGTCCCGCGCGCGCGCTGCACAGCGGGCACTATGGCAACTGGGCGCCGAACCCCGCGGCCGTACTCGCGAACTTCGTCGCGTCGCTGCGAAATGGGGACGGCCGCATCCTTGTCCCCGGCTACTACGACGACGTGCGACCCCTCACCGCAGCCGATCGCCGTGCGCTGCGCACGATGCCCGTCGTGGACAGCGCGCTTCGGCGCGAGCTATTGCTCGGCGGCACGGAGGCGAACAACGCGCTGCTGGCCGAGCGGATTATGCAGCCCGCGCTCAACGTGCGGTCATTTCATTCCGGTCCGATCGGCGCGGCCGCGAACGCGATTCCCACCGAGGCCACAGCCTCGATCGATTTCCGTCTCGTGCCCGACGAACGTCCGGAGCGCATCCGCGCCCTGATCGAAGCGTACGCTGCCAAGCAGGGCTACACGGTGATTCACGCCGCGCCGGACAGCGCGACACGGCTCTCCAGACCCAGACTGCTGCGGTTCGAGTGGGGCGCCGAGGGCTACCCGGGCCAGCGCACGCGCGCCGACACGCCGCTCGCGCGGGCCGTGGTGCAGGCGGTCACCGATGGCATCGGCGCATCCCTGATCGAAGTGCCGATCCTCGGCGGCAGCCTGCCGACATATCTGTTTGCCGAGGTCTTGAAGGCGCCGCTCGTGGTGGTGCCGATCGCTAATCACGACGACAATCAGCATGCCGCCAACGAGAATCTGCGATTGCAGAATCTGTGGGATGGCATCGCGGTATTCGCCGGGATCGAGGGGCGGCTGGGGCAGCGGTGGGGAGCGCCGGTGCCGTGAGCGCAAGCGGTACCGGTGTCATCCCGCAGGAGCGAGCGCAGCGAGCGAGTGTCGGGATCCACTGTCCTTGACGAGTCACTCGATAAGAGCGGTAGATCCCGACACTCGCTACGCTCGTGCGGGATGACATTGAGCGGGAATGCTCGTGCCGGTGCTCAGCAGCCCGTCACGAAGAAGCTGCGCAGCGCCGTGGTACCAGGCGCCGGCGGCGCAACGACCAATACGCCCGTCTGTGCGGCCGTGAAGGTCTGATTGCCCGCGTTGATCGGCACGGTCTGCGTTCCGGTGTTCGTGAGCCGGATCAATGGCGAACCGGGCGTGACGTTGATCAACCCCGAAGTGACGCTAAATCCGATGCCGGTAGCGCTGGCCGTGCCGAGCGCCGCGCCCGGCGGGGAGACGTAGACATCGAAGGCACCGGAGCTCGCGGCGAGATTCACGACCCGAAGTCCCGCCTGTCCGCTGGACGGCGCGAGCGACGTGCTGATCGTCGCGTACTGCGTGGCACCGCTGAAGCCGGGGTAGGCGACGACGACGTAACCCTCCGTGACATCGACCGTCATCGACTCGCGCGCAGATGAATGCCGCGCGCGGTCACCGCACATACGGGCGGTACAAGTGGCGAGCGCGCAATAACCGAACCTCATGTCGCCGGCGCAACTCTGTCACGCGTGAGTGGTGACGCAAATCACGCGCAGTGCGCCGCGCTATAGGACCTTGGTCGACGCGTCGACTTCAGCTGCGGCAATCACGCCGCGCTCGAGATAGATCGGCCGCACTTCGACGCGGAGGGCTGGCAGGCGGAGCGCGAACCAGCCGGCGGCCGCGAGGCAGCTGAGCCCACCGATGAGGATGGTCGTCGCGGGTCCGACGCGCTCGCCAGCGACGCCGGCGAGCAGGCTGCCGATCGGTGCGGTACCGAGAAAGGCCATCGTGTAGAACGCCATGACGCGGCCGCGCAGCTCCTCCGTCACCACGGTCTGCAGGATCGTGTTGGTTGCTGCCATGGTGATCATCATCCC
>JALYXJ010000271.1 GCA_030947165.1 Gemmatimonadota bacterium | reverse complement strand
GCGCTGCGCGCTGGACGATCCTCGCGCGGCGCATCGAGCCGCGCCTGCACCTTGCGGCCGCGCACCACGCTGCCGGTGATCTTGCCAACCACCAGCTCCGCCACCGAGGCCGCCACCTCCACGATGGAATGGGTGTCACGGACCTCGACCTTGCCCACCTGCGAGCCGGGGATTCCCGCCTCGGTGGTGATGGCCGTGACGATCTCCTGCGGCCGCAGGCCGTCCTTCTCGCCCAGGTTCAGGAAGAGCCGCTGCATGGGCTGGGCGCTCGCCGCCACCGCCGATGGTCGGGCCGGCCGCTGCTGCTCCAGCATCCGCAGCGCGGCTGCGGCGATCTCGATCCCGTCGAACTCGGCAAGGAGGGGCTCCAGTGCCAGCACCTCGCGCCGCACGTCGCCGCTGGTGAGCACGTCACGCAACGACGCACGGAGCGCGGCATCCTTGCCGCGAGCGCGCTCGGCTGCTTCGATCAGCGCCACGGGTGCCACCATACCGCCACCAAGGAGCCCGCGAAGGCTCGCTAGCTGCGACGGCTGCACCACGGCGTACACCTTTCGACCCGACGTCCCAACCAGGGCGCGCATCGCCTCACGCGAGCTCGGAAGGTCCACCAGGACCAGCGGATCGGCGCTCGGGGCGTCAGAATCGGCACTCAGACGCACGGCGTCGGCCGGATAGCCCAGCGCCCGGGCGACGCCCACCGCCTCGGCTCGGGCGGGCTCGCCGCGCGCATAGAGCACGGCGCGGGGGAGGTCGAGGGCATCGAGCAGGCGCCGCAGCGTCGCGCCGCGGGCCGTGGCGGCGGTCGCCACGTATTCGGCAGTCATGGCCACCCCCTCGCCTTCGGCGACGGCTTCGACGGCCCGCCGGGCGCGCCGGGCATACCGCTCGATCAACGCTTCGAGCGCCGGGGTGAGCTCACCCGCCAGCACCACTCGAGCCCCTTCCTTGGGCAGCTCGCCGAGGAGCGTCTCCAGCGGCTGCGCCTCGGCGGACCCCAGAATTGGGTCGAGCCAGGCGAATACGACGCCACGCACGCTCTCGGGCTTGAGCGCGGAACCCTGCAGCAAGGTCACGAGCTCTGAGGGGGCGCCGGTGACGACATGCGCAGGGGAGGACTTGAGCAGCCGCGCGGCACGAGGGCTCGCGGTGGCGGCGATGACGCGGACGGGTCGCTCGGCGACGACGCGCACGATCGCGTCGGCCGCGGTTGCGGCACTCTCCGCATCGGCAGTGACCACGAGGAGCTGAGTCTCGGCCCGCGCGGGATCGATCCGATCCACGAGCGTCGTGAGGACGCGTTCGGCGCCGGACCAGTCCAGGGGCATGACGTGCACGGCGTTCTGGCCGCGGGTCACACCCGTCGGCTCTTTCGCTTCACTTTCCACGGGCTTCCTCGCTCCGGTCCGGGCGCATCCCAGCGCGCCATCAAGTTGTCAAACGTCCAGCTGGAAGGTAGCCGCGCGCAGCCCCGGCGGGTATATCTTCGGCGTTGGGTCGGGCGGCCCGGAGGCGCTGGTTCGCGCCTTGAGGCGTCCGAAAGGCGACGCCGCGGCTCCTCGCCTCGGCACCTTCAGCCGTCCGTCGAGCGGAGGAGCGCAGTGAACATCGCCGTGCAACTGGAGCCCGCCGCCGACTCGCCTCGCGCCGTGGAATATCGGTGGGATACCGACACCGACATCCTCAGCGCCCATCTCGCGTCCGCGGATGGGGGCAACGGCACGTCCGGGTCGGTGGAGCTGGAGGGGACCGACGGCTCCTGGCTCATCCTCGACGTGGCCCACGGACGGATCAGTGGTCTCGAGGTGGCCGTCTGGCCCAACGTCCAGAGACGGCCGATGCTCGACCCACCCACGGCGGTGGAGGACGCGCACGTGCTCATACCGCTCCGCTCGTCGATGGACGGGCCACTGTCCCTCGAGGTGACGACGCTCCTCGCGGCCGAGGCCGACACCGCCGAGCGTGTGATCCATTTCAGGGTCGGCGCAAGACGTGACGTTCGCACGGTGCGGCTGGGGCGCGACCTCCTGCTCGACCTGGACCCGCAGAGCCGGATCGCCGGCGTCTGGCTCCTCAACGTGCCGCCCTTTCCATCTTCCGCAGGCCGCATCCAGTGATCACGACGATCGTCCTCATTCGCGCCGAGCCATCATCCGTCCCCGCGACAGCGCAGTACATCGCCGAGATCGACGGCGTGACGGACGTCTACTCCGTGAGCGGCGATTGGGATCTCGTCGCCATCGTGAAAGTACCGGAGTACGACCAGATCGCGAAGGTAGTGACGGAAGCCTTCCCCAAGGTTCCGGGGTTGCAGCGCACGCAGACCCTCACGGCGTTTCGCGCCTACTCCAAGAAGGACCTGCAGCAGGCCTGGGACATCGGAGTGGAATGAGCCGGGAGGGCCGACGGCGATGCCGTCGCGCCGGTGCGCTACTGTTTGGGCGGGTCGGCGCACCAGTTGTTCGCGCCGCGCGCGAGCTCGTGCCAGCGGCCGTTCTGGTAGCCCATGATGACGAGGTAGCTGTCGCCGCCGGCCCGCCATCCTTCGAGAATGATCTCGTCCACGCCCTCACCGGTGATGTCGGCATGGTCGATCAGCCGGAGCAACTCGGGGACGGAATCTCTCCCCGTGTGCGTGTAGGTGGCTGCGTAGCCGCCGCGGGCGCCGTCAGCATCGGCGATCAGGAAGAGGTGGCGCTGCCTGCCCGCGCCGCCTCCGCTGCGCTCCATGAACGCGGCGATCAGGGTTGGCTTGGACGTGGCGCCCGTGCGGATGGCACGCACACTCAGGTCCATGTCGGCCTGGTCGCTCGCGGTGAGCCCGCCGAGGGGACCGGCCCGCGCGGCCACGGCTCGTGCGCTGTCCTCGTCGGCCTTCTCGATGGCAGTCTGGGAGGATTGGCCGGGCAGCGGGTCGCTCGTGCCGAGCAGCTCGATCGAGCCGGAGGTGGGTCCGTTGGCCAGCGTCGCAGCCGCCAAGGGACGGAGCGCCTTGCAGCCGGGCAGCTTGTAAAGGGGGTCGTTCCCCTCCCACATCCCGCGCCGGATCACGGCGTTGCCGAGGGACTGACCGTCCTGGTAGATCGCCACCTCGCTGCCGGACTTGAAGTAGAGCTGATCGAAGCTGCGCCAACCGGCGGCGTCGAGCGTGATCGGGCTGATGCGTCCGTGCCCGATCGTCGCGACGGGGAGGAGCCGCGGATCGGCGCGCTCCCCGAACAACAGGAAGAGCACGGTTGGCTTTCCGGCCAGGCTGGTCAGGAACTGCTTGGGAGGCGCCTCGCCCTCGGCGCGCTTGTCACAGCCCACGGCGGCGGTTAGGATGCTCGCGGCGACTGCACCCCCGAAGATCGCCCGTAGCAGCAGGGCCACAGGGCGATACGGGCCGCGCGGCGCATCGACGGACTGCGGTAGGTGGAGAATCCGGTGCATACGAGTGTGGTGGGCAACCCGGCGTTGAACGTCCGAGCCGTACAACGCCAGTTGGCGGCGCTCCTGCCGGAGGCGCGTCCGGTTGGAGCAGGCGAGCGAGCACTCGAGATCGCCGCGCAGACTAACGACGCGCCGCGCCTCATCAGCGCAACGGTGCTCGAGGGCGGGCCGCTGCGCGCTCGAAGAGTGTTCGACGCACCCGCGCTCAGCTTTCGCGCTTTTCTGGACGGCACCCAGCACAGCCAGCCCGTCTCGTATCTGGGCAGCACACCGATTGTCGTAGGGCAGGCCGCCGCGGTCATCCGCGAGCGACGGAACAAGCGGATGCACACCTGGTTCACCCCGCTGGTAGAGACGCGCGTCTATTGCCCGCGCTCACTGGTCTCGGCGTCGTCGTGGGACGTGCTCGTGTCGGTGCTCGGTCCAGACCTCGTGGACACGAGCGATGGGGCTGACGAGTTGCTCGCGCACCCGTTCGCCCTGCGCGACGCGGCGGTGCACCTGGTGCAGGCCCATCGCGAGAGCCTGGAGCATCGACTCGCGGAGCGATGGTGCTCGCTCGAGCGGGATCCACTGTTCATCGACGGCGGGATCAGCGGCAGCGAGGCAGTGGCGGTGTCGGGGTGCACGGTCGGCGTGGTGAAGAGCCACCGCACGCTGTACGCCGAGGGAGTGGCACTTGACGTCGTGCTGGGTCTGCGGCATCGCGAGCGCTCGAGCGTGTTCCGCATCACGTCGCCCAAGCGCATGCCCGTTGCGAGCTGGTACCTGCGGCTGCGCGACCCGAGCGGTCACGACCCGATGTGGGGCCTCGTCCGCGTGGAGCTCGCGCACCCGGCGCCGCAGGCGCTCGATCGCATCGGTGAGCGCGCCGACGAGGTGTCGCGGTGGATCCTCGCCGAAGTATCCCCACTGGCGCTACCGGATGCGCGATGGGACAAGATGGTGTACGGCGTGCGGGACTGTGAGGAGTTCCTGCGGGCGGTACAATAAACCGGTGAGTGGTGAATAGTGAGTGGTGAGCGGTACCGGCCTACCGACGCAGTGACCACTCACCATTCACTGCTCACCGCTCACGGCGGTCCAAGGAGTAGCATGTCAGCAATTCTAGGCCGCGTCGTCGCCACCGAGCGGCGGCCCAACACGCCCCACGAGTTCCACTTCTGGACCGCGCTCGACTCGCCGGTCGGGATCGGGACCATCGTGCGCGTCGACGGTCGCGATCCGGTGAACGGAACGGTGCCGCACGTGTACGGGATCGTGAACGAGGGGTTCAGCTGGACCGATCTTGCGTCGCCCCTGCACGACGTGATGGGTCACGACGGCAGCCCGGGCAACGACGCACTGCATCAGACGGAGCGGGCGGAGATTCGCCTCTACACGGCGGCGGTGCTGCGCCACGTGCCGGAGGAACCGCTGCAGCCGGTGCCCATGGGCGCCGTGTTTCTCGCCGACGAGGCTGACGTCGCGATCGCGCTGCGCATGGACGGCTATCTCAAGCCGGGCGCGCGCACCGGGATTCCCATCGGCGTCTACCGCGCGGGTGGTACGGACGCGCCCATCTATCTCGACGCCGACTTCCTGATCGGTCCCGAAGCCGCACACATGAACATCACCGGCGTCTCCGGCCTGGCGACGAAGACGAGCGCGGTGGAGTGGCTGCTGCAGTCGATCTTCACCCATTTCCCGGAGCAGAAGGGCAGCGTGGCGGCGGTGTGCTTCAACGTGAAGGGTCCCGACCTCTGCTTTCTCGATCTTCCGGGCGAGATCGACGAGGCGGATCGCGCGCTGTACGCAAAGTGCGGTGTCACACCCGAGCCGTTCGCGGCCGTGGAGTACTTCGCGCCCTACAAATCGGACGGCGTGTCGCTCAACACGCTGCGCAGCAACGACGCGCTGCTCGAAAACGTCACCGCGCTCACCTGGGGCCTGCGGGAGGTGCTCCAGTACGCCGAGGTACTGCTGAACAAGGACGACATCGACGCGAAGGCGGACGCGCTGATCGACTTCATCAAGGAGAACATCCTCGACAAGCGGTTCGTCGACCCGATCCTCGAGCGGCCGCACACGGTGACGTCGTTCGCCGATCTCGACGCCTGGTTCAAGGACCTCCTGCGCGCGCTGGAGAAGAAGGACGACCAGAGCTGGCGCACCCATCACGTGGCGACCATCCGCAAGGTGCGCAACCGGCTCTCGAACATCTCCCTCCGGTGTAAGGGGCTGGTGGCCGACGACGGCGCCACGAGCGACCTGCCGTTCGGGAGCTTTCAGGACCGCACGGTGTACGTGATTGACGTCGCCGGGCTCGAGGAAGACGCCCAGGACCTGATCTTCGCGCGCGTCGTGACGAAGCTGCGCGAGCACCTCGAGAAGCGCGATCTGGGTGTGCAGCACGTCGTGGTGTTCGTGGACGAGCTGAACAAGTACGCGCCGGGCGACGGGCCGGAGACCTATGTCCGCAAGATGCTGCTCGACATCGCCGAGCGCGGGCGCTATCTGGGGCTCGTGCTGTTCGCGGCGCAGCAGTTTCGCTCGCAGGTCCACCGGCGGGTCGTCGGCAACTCGGGTACGGCCGTCTATGGCCGGATGGACGGCGACGAGCTCGCGACACCGGGCTACGCCGTCCTGAGCCCGGCGATCAAGACCAAGCTCGCCACGTTGGAGAAGGGGCAACTGATGGTTCGTCATCCGCATTTCACGCAGCCGATCTTCGTGCGCTTTCCGCGTCCCGCGGTGATGCGCGGACGTGACGGCGTGAGCCAGTATCCGGCCGCCGCCTCGCCGACGCTACATTCGGCCGTGCTGCGCACGCTGCGGACCTTCGATCCCGCACTCACGCTCGGCTGGCTGGAGGACGTGACGCAGCTCGCAACGGACGACGAGATCCTGCGCGCGCGAAACGACGTGGTGCGCACGCGGCCAGCCGATGTTCGCAAGGCGTTCGCCGCCCATTTCCGCGCCGCGGTCGCGCCGCGCACAGCCTCGCGCCCGGCGACGCCTGCGCCGCTTCCAGCGATGCCCGCCGATGATCCGTACGGGTTCTAACGAAATGCCAGTGTGCATGTCATCGCGACGGCTGGGGCTCATCGCGCTCGGCGCGGCATTGCTCGCACCCGCGGCACGGGCGCAGCACGCCGACGCGGGCCAGGGCATCCTGCTCCGCATCCATCCGCGAGTAGGGGACACCCTCCACACGCGACTCGACCAGCAGACCGATGTGAGCGCGGTGGTGCCGGGCGCCAACGGACCGCAGACGAAGTCCGTCACGACCTCGGTGGGGCTCAGCTCACGCACGATCGTGCGGGCGTCGTTCCCCGCAAGCACCACGGTGCTCACCCTCGTCGATTCGGCGGATATCCGCACCTCGGACGCGCACGGCGTGGCGCAGGTGGCAGAGGCGGGGCGACGGCTCCGCGGCCAGCAGCTGGTGCTGCAGCTCGCGGCCGATGGCTCGGTGGAGAGCGTACGCGATCTGAACGGCGCGACGGTGTCGCGTGACATGGCGGACGCGATGTCCGCCATGCCGGCCGTCTTCCCCCATCGCGCGGTGAACGTGGGGGAACAGTGGACGCGCGAGATGCCGCTGCCGGCCGGCGGTCCGCTCGGCACACGCGGGGCCGGTCACGTGAATGCGGTGTTCCGACTAGACTCGCTCGATCGGAGCGGCAACCTGGCGTTCGTGTCGATGCGTGGCGAGATCCGTCCCGAGGAAGTGAACCAGGGTGTGGAGCTGAGCGGCGCGGTGACGGGCGCGATGCAGGTGAACCGGGAGCGGGGCTGGATGACCGAGTCGCGATTCACCGTGGTCGTCCGCTCGCTCATCACACCGCCGCCGTCGAGCGGGCTCGCGCCGATGCGCTTCGTCACTCGTGTGACGCAGCGACTGCGCACGATGGACAAGCGGTGATCCAGCGTTAGACTTTCAGGGTGCGCCACGCGGCCCAACTCCCGCGCGCACAATCGCTTAGCACCTTCCGACACCCCTCGTCTGCGCCTCGTCCACCTCTCCGACATCCACCTCGGCTACCGCCAGTATCAGCGGCTGACTCCGCGCGGGATCAATCAGCGCGAGGCGGACGTCGCGCAGTCGTTCACGCGCGCGGTGGACAAGGTGATCGAGCTGGCGCCAGAGGTGGTGCTGATCGGCGGCGACGTGTTCCATCAGGTTCGGCCGACCAACACGGCGATCCTGCACGCATATCTCCAGTTCGCGCGGCTGCGCAACGCGCTGCCGAACACGGAGATCGTGATGGTTGCGGGCAATCACGACACGCCGCGCTCGGCCGAGACCGGATCGATCCTGCGACTGTTCGCAGCCCTTGGGCTCCATGTGATCGACGCCGAGCCGCAGGCGCTCGAATTTCCGGCTCTCGATCTGTCGGTGCTGGCCGTCGCCATGAATCAGCACCCGCGGCCGATCCTCACGCCGCCGGGCACGCGTCGCTGGAACGTGCTGCTGCTGCACGGCGAGGTGGAAGGAATGCTTGGGCCATTCTCGGCCGTCCATGACATCGCGAGGGAGGAGATCGCGCAGGACGAGCTGCATGCCGCGCAATGGGACTACGTCGCGCTCGGGCACTATCACGTGTACCGCCGGATGCAGCCGAACCAGTTCTACAGCGGCTCGCTCGACTACACGAGCACTCACACCTGGGAAGAAAAGGACGAGGAGGAGATGGTCGGCGTGCGGGGCAAGGGGTTCATCGAGCATGACCTCGCCACCGGCCGGCACACCTTTCATCCCCTGCCGCCATCGCGCGAGTTCGTCGACCTGCCGGTCATCTCGGCGCGCGGGCTGACGACGGAGGAGGTGAACGAGGCGATCGCGTCTGCTGTCGAGGGACTGAAGGGCGGTGTCGACGACAAGGTCGTGCGTCTCGTGATCCGCGACATGCCGCGGCACGTCATGCGGCAGCTCGACCACAAGCAGCTGCGCGAATTCCGCCGCCGGGCGCTCCACTTTCACCTCGACACGCGCCGCCCCGAGATCATCCGCTCGGTCGGGCATGGCGCGCCGGGCCGGCGCCCGTCGCTCGCCGACTTCGTGCGCGACAAGCTGCGCGAGCGGGTCGTCGGCGCCGACATCGATCGCGACGCGCTGGTGGACCTCGGGCTCCGCTACCTCAAGGATGCCGAGGAACGCGAGGGGACCTCCGCGGTGGTGCCAGGGAGCGCGGACGGATAGATGCGCCTCAACAGCCTGCGCCTCTGCAACTTCCGCCAGCATGCCGACACGTTCATCACCTTCGACAGCGGGCTGACGGGCATCATCGGCCCGAACGGATCGGGGAAGTCCACGATCCTCGAGGCGATCGCGTGGGCGCTGTACGGGCAGGATGCAGCGCGCGGGAAGAAGGAGACGATCCGGTCGCTGCGAGCCGGCCCGAACGCGCGGGTGAAAGTGGAGCTCGACTTCGAGCTCGGCGGCCATCGCTACCGCGTGGATCGCGGCCTCAACACCGCGGAGCTGTACCTCGACGGCGCCGAGCTTCCGATCGCGAACTCGCTCACCGGCGTGACCGAGATGCTGCGCCGCCGGCTCGGCATGAGCCGCGAGGAGTTCTTCAACACGTACTTCACGGGACAGAAGGAGCTCGACGTGATGGCGGCGATGTCGCCGTCCGAGCGGGCGCAGTTCCTGAGTCGTGTGCTTGGCTACGAGCGCCTTCGGGTCGCACAGCGGCTGGTGAAGGAGCGAGCGCGCCTCATCGGCGCGGAGGCGACCGGGCTCCGGTCGGCGCTGCCAGACGCGACGAGTGTCGAGCGCCTGCACGCGGAGTCGGTGGCGCGC
>JALYXJ010000248.1 GCA_030947165.1 Gemmatimonadota bacterium | reverse complement strand
CACTTAGCCAGGTGCAAGTGCAGGTCCTTCGCTCCGCTCAGGACGACATCACCATCACCGCCTGCATCAGCAGCACCATGCCCATCCCTACCAGCGCGACGGTCATCTCCATCAGGCTCCAGCTGGCGAGCGTTTGCGGGATCGTCAGGCCGAAATACTCCTTGAACATCCAGAAGCCGGTGTCGTTGAAGTGCGAGAACATGAGGCTGCCCGCGCCCGTGGCCAGGACCATCAACTCCGGACTCCCCCCACTCACCGACAGCATCGGGGCCATGAGACCCGCCGTCGTCATGCCGGCGACGGTCGCTGACCCCACCGCCAGCCGGAGCAGCGACGCCACGCCGAATGCGAGGAGCAACGGGTTGAGCCGCATCCCGGCCGCGTGGCGCGACACGTAATCGCCAACACCGGCATCGCGCAGCACCTGTCCGAATGCGCCGCCGGCCGCAATGATGAGCAGGATCATCGCCACGCTCGACACGGCCTGCCCGAGGCTCGGCATCAGCTCGGCCATCGTCCGGCCGCGCCGCCTGCCGAGTGTGTAGAGCGCGACGAGCACCGCGACCATCAGCGCCACGTTGGCGTTGCCAAGGAACTTCACCGTCAGCACGACGGCCCGCATCGTCGGATCCGGGACGGCCGTCGCGAGTGCCGCCCCGAAATCGAAGTTCGCCCGCGACGGATCGATGCCCGTGGTACCGGTCAGTGCATCGACCAACGCACCCAGGAGCATGAGAAGCACGGGCAACAGCACCGCGAAGAGGCTGATCCCGATGCCCGGAACCTGACTGGGGTCCACCCGTGTCCCCTCGTGGAGCGCCGGCGGAGGCGACACGTGTCGAAAGCGAAAATGCTGGAGCACCCGACTCAGCCCGATGCCACCGACCAGACACGCCGGCACCGCCGCCACCAGGCCAAGGGCAAGTGTGCGACTCACGTTCGCGCCGTACGCGAACGCCATGAACGTCGGCGCGGGATGGGGCGGAATGAACCCGTGCATCACGGACAGCGCCGACGCGAGCGGCAGGCCGAGGTAGAGCAGGGAGAGCCCGCTCGTCGCGGAGAGCGCGTACACGAGTGGGATCAGCACGAGCAGGCCGGCATTGTACAGCATCGGCAGCCCGACGAGCAGTCCGGTCCCGGACATCGCGAGTTGCACGCGGCGGGGTCCGGCGCGCAGGATGAGCCGCTGCGTGATCGACTGTGCGGCGCCGCTCTCGCCGATCAACTTGCCGAGCATCGCGCCGAAGACGAGAATCAGGGCGACGCTGCCCATCGTGGCGCCGATGCCCTTGAGCACCGACTGAAGCACGCTCAGTGGATCCATGCCGTTGAGCAGCCCGACAGCGAAGGAGGTGAGGATCAGCGCGAAGAACGCGTCGAGCTTCACGACGAGCACGAGCAGCAGCAGTAGCGCGATCGCGGCGAGGACCGAGACGAGGGGCATAGTGGATCGATTCGATGGGGAAGGTGAGGCCGCCCGCGGCCCCCAAGCTCCGCCCTCGGCGGCGGCGCGGCAAGTGCAGCCGCACGTGATCGTGGTCATGGGCATCGCCGGCGCGGGCAAGACGACCGTGGGCCGCGCGCTCGCCGAGTCGCTCGGCTGGACCTTTGACGACGCCGATGACTTTCATCCCGTCGCGAACGTCGAGAAGATGCACGCCGGCGTGGCGCTCGGCGATGCGGATCGCGCGCCGTGGCTCGCCACCCTTCGGGAGCTGATCGCCCGGCATGTGACCCGCGGTGAGCGCGGGGTGCTGGCGTGCTCGGCGCTCAAGCAGTCATACCGCGAGGCACTGCTGCCCCACGCCGCACCGCGCCGCATCGTGGCCTTCGTGCATTTGGAAGTCGCGCCGTCGGTGGCCGAGCAGCGCCTGGCCGAGCGTCGCGGTCATTACATGCAGCCGTCGCTGATCGCCAGCCAGGTCGCGGCGCTCGAGCCGCCGCGCGACGCCCTCTGGCTGGATGCGGAGCTCTCCGTGCCAGAGCTCGTCTCGCGCATCAGGCGCGCACTCGACCTCTGAGCAGGAGGTGGAGGGACAGCGCTCGCCAAGGCCCTTCCTCAGCTTCGCCTACGCCATCCCTCTCTTCATCGCGTGCACGACCCGATCGGCGAACAGATCCACCTCCGCCAGCGTCGTGTAGACGTTGGGGGTGATCCGGATGCCCTGGAACTCGTCGTTGATCAGCGGCGTGGTCACGATATGATGCTGGTCGAGCAACCAGGCGCCGAGCTTGCCCATGTCCATCCCGTCCACGGTGAATACGCCGATGGCGCCGCTCTCGGTCGGGCCGATCCGCGTGAGCATGTGTGCGCGATCGCTCGCGGCGAGTACCTGCCGGGCCCAGCGATCGCGCAGGAAGCGCAACCGCGCGATCTTGCGCTCGGCGCCGATGGACCGGTGAAAGGCGACCGCGACGGAGATCGCGTTGTGGTTCGCGGCGGGATGCGTGCCGATCTCCTCGTACTTGCGAATGTTGTCTTCCTGCTCGATGCCCCCCGCCATCAGCGGCCAGAGCGCCTTCACCTTGTCGCGACGGACGTAGAGGAACCCGGTGCCGATCGGCGCGTGCAGCCACTTGTGGAGGCTGGTGCCGTAGTAGTCGCAGCCCAGCTCGTCGCGCGTGAAGGGGAAGTGCGCGAAGGCGTGTGCGCCGTCCACGAAGACCTTGATGCCCCGAGGACGCGCCAGCTCGACGATCTCTCGGACCGGCGCAATGTAGCCGGTTTGGAAGCTGATGTGCATGACCTCGATCACCTTCGTCCGCGGCGTGATCGCGCCGGCGATGTGCTCCACGAACGAGGCCGTGCTCGTGACGGGGGTCTCCACCTTGACCCGCTTCAGCACGATCCCCTCGCGCCGCTCGCGCTGGCGCCATGCGTTCTGCATGCCCGGATAGTTCTGCGTCGTCATGATCACCTCGTCGCCGCGCTGGAGATCGGTGCCGAAGATCATCGTCTCGTTCGCTTCCGACGCATTCCGGGTGATGGCCATCTCCTCGGGGTCGCACCCGAACTCGGCGGCGAGATCCCGGCGCACCGACTCGATGCGCGGCTCGAGGACGGCCCACATGTGGTTCACCGGCAGCTCGTTGGAGAAGCGGATGTCGCGGATCATCTGCTCGAGCACGTGCGTCGGCGCGGGCGAGCAGCCACCGTTGTTGAGATTCACCATCGTGCGATCGATGTCGAACGCGCGCTGGATCTCGCCCCAGTAGGTCTCGTCCTCCGCCACGGCCAGGGGATCGCGCCCACCGGCCAGCGACTCGGCGCGAAAGAGATCGCGAAACGCCGTCGGCCGCATGGTGGGGAGCGAGACGCTCGCGCCGATCATGGAGGCGACGAAGGTGCGGCGTGATGGCATGGGATGTCCACGGCGGGGGGAAGGCGTATATTCGCCGCCTGACGGGGTGGCGTCCAGAGCGGTTCCGAACACCGACCGAGAGGAAAGCACGATGCATCACGGAAATGGCAGACTGCGGGCTGCGTGGGCGTTCGTCACCATCCTGCTCTTTACGGCGGCGTGTCAAACTCCCGTCACCAGTCCACAGCCAGCGGCCGCGCCGGTGCCGCGCATCATCCCGGCGCCCACCTCGATGACGGTCGGCGATGGCGCGCCGTTCATCATCACGAATCAGACGATGATCGTGGTGGAAGGCGGCCCGGAGGCGTTGCGCGTCGGCGAGGCGCTGGCCTCGGTGCTGCGCCCCTCGACCGGATTCCCTCTGCCAGTGTCCGCCACCACGGGCATCGTCGCGACGCGGAACATCCAGATGGTGCTCGCGCCGAGCCGGACTTCACTCGGCGCCGAGGGCTATGAGCTGACGGTGACGAGCGACGCCGCTCGGCTGGTGGCGGCGAATGCGGCGGGACTCTTCCGCGGCGTCCAGACCCTGCGGCAATTGCTGCCGTTCGAGGCGGAGTCGCAGATGGCACTGCGCGGACCCACGTGGGCCATTCCCGCCGTCACGATCGCCGACCAGCCTCGCTTCGCCTGGCGAGGGGCGATGCTCGACGTCGCGCGGCACTTCTTCACCGTGCGCGAGGTGAAGCAGTACATCGATCTGCTCGCCTTGTACAAGATGAACGTCCTGCACCTGCACCTGGCCGACGATCAGGGATGGCGCATCGCGATCACCTCTCGGCCGAAGCTCACGGAGATCGGCGGCGTGTCGCAGGTGGGCGGTGGCCCCGGGGGCTTCTACACGCAGCAGGATTACACCGACATCGTGCGCTACGCGCAGGAGCGCTTCATCACGATCGTCCCCGAGATCGACATGCCGGGGCACACCAACGCGGCGCTGGCGGCGTACCCGGAGCTGAGCTGCAGCTCGCGCCCATCCGCGACGTACACCGGCACCGACGTGGGGTGGAGCACGTTCTGCGTCGACAAGGAGGAAAGCTACGCCCTGATCGACGACGTGGTGCGAGAGATCGCTGCGCTCACGCCCGGTGCGTACTTCCACATGGGCGGCGACGAGGTGATGGTGCTCACCCGGGACCAGTACACGCGCTTCGTGGAGCGCGTGCAGGACATCGTCGCCCGCCGGGGCAAGCAGTTGGTCGGGTGGGAGGAGATCTCGAAAGCCCGTCTCAGCCCGACCACCATCGCGCAGCAGTGGAAGAGCGACTCCGTCCGGGCGGCGCTCCAGTACGGCGCGAAGATTCTGATGTCTCCGGCCAGCAAGACGTACCTGGACATGAAGTACACGGCGGCGACCGAGCTGGGGCTGCGGTGGGCGGGGCTGATCGACGTGCGCGATGCGTACGATTGGGAACCCACCGTCTATCTGGCCGGGGTCCCGGAGAGCCAGATCGTGGGTGTGGAAGCGCCGATCTGGAGCGAGACCGTGCGGAACATCACGGCTGTGGAGTATCTCACGATGCCTCGCCTTCCAGCGATCGCCGAGG